>NZ_JBFRTD010000042.1:0-102112 GCF_041473955.1 Vibrio sp. 10N.222.54.E6
TCGTCGTCACATCTCCTCTGATTTCGTCAATGCCATTCTCCTTATTATCCAATGCCTTTCGGCTAGGTGGGTCGGCTTACTCCAACACATGCCATTTCATGTGCACAGCAAGGGCATACTCGTATCGCTTTGCTCCTTACCGGTGCTGGCACTGGCGGCATCATATAGACCAAGTTCAACAGCAACAGCTGAATACGAACTCTTAAGGCGTGTGCTTGACCACGTAAAAATCCGTAGTCTCGAACTCGCTGCAACCCTTTGGGGAGTACGTGCTGCAAAATGAGCAAGGTGCGCGTTCGCCATCCATTGGTCTGGCTCTCTTTATAGCGGAACGTGACCGTATCATCGGTGATATGGATGATGTCTTCATCAGGCAACACGCCGCGATAGAGGTAGCGAGACAAATAGCTCAATGCAACCTGACCGTATCCCACTTGCCTGCAATCGACCACCCACTGTTTGGGAATGCCACTCGGCAGCCACAACGTTGGGTGTTGATTAATAGCTTCATCTTCTGCTTCCGGTACATAGATGGGTGTGAGCTCTTCGGCTTTTAACAGCTTGGCGAGCTTTGCAGCGTCTTGTTTGTCGGTTTTAACTCTATCACCTGGCTTTTTAGGTATAAGTTATGGAGCGACGACATAGCAGCAGTGTCCAACGCTCGTCATTAAGCGATAAGTCCAGTAACCACATGGCCCTGCTTCATAGACAAAGTGCAGAGTGGCTTTTGGATACTTGGATTGCAGCTGTTTGGCCAATTTAATCAACGCGGACTTATTCGATTTAATACGACCAAGGTGTTGTGGATTTGCCCCACGATGTTCTTGTCATACAGTGACTTGAATAAATGACTTATGCGTATCTAAGCCAATAAAAATTATGCTATCTTTATTCATGCTAGCCTCCAAATTTAGTTGTTTGACGCACTAATTATGGCTCTGGCTTTAAGCTAACCCACGATATTGGAGGCTAGCACCTTTCGTGGGGGTCATTATGTCTATGTACATTACCTAGTTTTTAGATTTATATTTATTGGAGTTTGGATTGAGAAAATTTATTTGTGCAATGACTGTGTTGTTGACTTTTGTCTTACTTATAATGTACTTCCTATCTTTTATATTTAATGGTTACCTATACGAGATGGTTAAGTTAAATAAAGAACTCACGGTTGTAAGCGCGATTAGAGTGATGGTTCCTGTAGCTATATTTATATTCTATATTTGGGCGCATTTTATTTATCATAAAGATACTTACTACGAAAATAAAATAATAGATGATAGCTATAAGAAGCCAAAGATTCTTGGTATGATGATTATTATACCACTCTCTTTGATTTTCGGAGGGTTCATTGGTGAGCTAAACTCGAAAGAAAATGATTCGAGTAGTTTTTTGATGTTTATAGAGATATTGAAAGGGATGGATGTTAGATATGTTTTATTATTTGTACCTTTATTAATATTCTCAATTGCCCTACCAAAGCGTTTGTCAAAAAGTTACAATTTACCAACACTAGACTTAATTATATACACTAGTGTTTCTCTTATCGTGCCATTTTTACTTATTGGTATGTTTTTTTCGGGGGTGTACGCATTTCTTCAAATCTCTGGATATGGGTTTAGTGGAATAATATATAGTTATGATTTTATATACTTTAGTTTTGTTACCCAGACAACTCTGGGATATGGTGAAATGACGCCGACTAGTGTTTTTTCAAAGTATGTAGTCATTGCTCAATCTATTATTGGAATATTTTATATGGGTGTAGCTGTTTCTGTTACGCTGGGAGTTATCTTAGAAAATGGAAACAATCGAAAAATGGGCTAACGGTAAAGTTGGCATTAGTGCTTGAATCTGTATACATAACTAATAAGGATTAAGGTGTTGCNNTGGGGGTCATTATGTCTATGCGGTTTGGGAAAAATTGTACTTAATCTCAGGGAGGAGTTTGAGTGAAAGGCTTTAGAATTAGCACCAATAATGATGAACTTGATCTTAATGTCATTCATCAATTTGTTTCAACAAGCTATTGGGCTCAAGGTATCCCTAAGAGCGCATTGGAAAAAGCTGTACTAAATTCATTCTGTTTTGGGGTGTTTGAAAGTTCAGGCTCTCAAGTCGGCTTTGCCCGCTTGATTACTGATAAGGCAACATTTGCGTACTTAGCCGATGTATTCATTCTTGAATCTCACCGAGGGATAGGGTTGAGTAAATGGCTAGTCAAAACAGTCGTTGAACATCCTGATCTGCAAGGCTTAAGACGAATGGTTCTAGCCACGAGAGATGCTCATGGCTTGTATTCACAGTACGGTTTTAAGCCTATTGAGAACCCAGAAATACTTATGCAAATCTGGCATCCGAACATTTATAACAAATCAACCGCATAACAAACTGTTTAAGGGGGATTCGCAACGCGTGGCATTTTTACTGTGTGTTGGTTTTAGTGATTAAGGTGTTTGCAGTAGCTTCGGTATTGCGTTGTTCACGCTTTAACTTTTCGTTATAAGCTATTGCATTTGTTAAGTATTTCAAAGTATGCGTAAAAGGTTCTAAGTATTATTCTTTCTTTAGTTATGTAAAGCGGGTTACTTATGGGCTCATCATCTCGCAGTAAATCGGTTGCACTTATATCGAGTGTGTTTTTTGTTATAGGTCTTTTATCAATGAACATTGATGGGTTCGGTTTAGCGCCCATATTTGTTGTGTTGATATCCTTCTTTATGCTTATTATTCATAGTTTTCTGCACTTTAGCGGTCGTAAAAATAGCGATGTATTTAATGCTTATGAAGAGTCAGCTAAAACTAAGGCAGCAGCACTAGAGTCTGGGCTGAATAATAAAAATAAGTAATACGGTCAAGCTAGTTCGCTTATAACAAGCGATGCAATTTTATAGACCAGTTAGCTATTTTTGCTACTCGCTTCAACGCCTATACGTATGAGTTGGATATTTGCTATTGTAGTCAGTAGTTTATAGCGAGTTACTAACTTCTGAAGTATAACTTTACCATCTGGGTCTACGGCATGAAGATTAAAGCGGTTTTTAGTTAGGGCGATACCTTTAAGTATCGTTCTAATAACAAATTTAAGTCGACTGTGTAGTGGTAGCGTTGTCAGCTACTTAATTGGGTGCTCACTGGCAAAGGGGATGTGAACAATGGAAGAATTGATAGCCCAATATACGGGTGCAAACGAAGATGAAAGGCTAACTCGGCAATATATTGCTCAGTTAGAGTTTGATACTACGATACATAAACTCACACCTTATTTACTTAAAGGAAAATCAGTATGTGAGTTAGGAGCAGCAACGGGGCGCTATTCCTTACATTTTGCAAAATTAGGTTGTGATGTTACAGCAGTAGAACTTGCGCCTGACCAAGTGAAGATTTTAAATACTAAAGTAAAATCTGAAGGTCTTGAGTTAAAAGTGTTTGAGGGTAATGCTTGTGATGTGTCATTTATCGAAAGTAGCTCTCAAGACGTTTGTGTAATTCTTGGGCCTTTGTACCACCTAAAAACTCTGCATGAAAGAGAGCTTGCGGTTAATGAAGCACTAAGGATTTTAAAGCCAAATGGTGTACTAGCCATAGCCTATATTTCACGTTTCTTTGTCGCTGGTATGTTTGCCCAACAATTTCCAGAGCTAGTCACTCCGGAGGTGCTTTTAGAGTTAAATAAACATGGCACGGTATCAAACGCTAAAGCCGATAGTTTTTTCAAGGTCGGGTATTTCGCAACGCCTAGTGAAATTGAAAATCTTGTAAACAAAAATGGGTTTAATGTAATTGGACACGCAGCAACAGATGGATTTGGACGTTACATATCTAACGGTGTTAATAACTTTACGCCATCCCAATATCAGACATGGTTAGATTATCATTTGGCAAATTGCGACGAAGCAAGCCTTTTGGGATCAAGTAATCATGGTTTAGTGATCGCTAGAAAAGCCAGTTCACAAAGCAGTTAAGTCGGATTCATAAACGTGTGCCGATTCCGTTTCGCTTCATTATGGCACTCGTACACTCACCGTTTATTGGGACGTTAGCTGTTCTATTGGTATCAGAGGGAATATGTTTAAATTCGTAAGGTTGATAGTGCTATCAAATTTATTAGCACTGCTAATTGTAGTTACTTTCGAGTATTTCACAGGCTATTTGAAACTAGCATTTTCTAGTGATTATGCGTTCTATTCAATGCTAATTCTTCTTGCTCTGGGTTCACTTTTGTCTTTTTCCGGTCTTAAGGTCGGATATAGTGACCCTAGTAACATGGCTGGCGTTTCTGCTAGTTCGTTAATTGAAAACGAGTCTGCTAAATCAACCATTGTGACAAAATTAGAGAGTACGTCTGTTGGGCACAGCTTATTGCTCGCTAGTTTGTTGCCACTACTTTATTGCCTACTATCGTAGCCATCACCTAATAGATTGTTTAACTGGATTCCAAAACGCTCGGCACTTTTGTAATGGTCGGCTTTTGTGGGTAAGGTAGTCATATTAGTTTGGTTGCATTGTTTTTTTCACTGGTTAACTAGGCTTATACGAGATTGAAAAATCTAACATGGAGAGTGAATTGAAAGATTACGAAGTTTATCTGTTCGATATGGACGGAACATTAGTAAATTCAGAGCCTTTAAAGGGCAAAGCGTTAGCATTAGCTTGTTTAGATTATGGCGCACACGTAGACCACAACATTTACAAAGATGTTATGGGGGAAAGTTGGCAGGTTGTAACGGGTCACTTTTTTGAAAATGCTAATATTGCTCCTGACTTAGAAGAGTTTAATTACCACTTTCGAGCTCATTACGAACAGATGCTCAATGATGGTCTTGAGCTAAATGTTGGGGCTAAGGCTTACATAGAACAGTTAAAACTAGCAGGGAAAAAGTGTGGAGTTGTTAGTTCAGCAGCAACATGGATGGTTGATAATATTTTAACCTCGTTGCAGCTAGAGAATGCTTTTGACCTTGTTATCACACAGGAGCATGTAACTAAGCATAAACCGGATCCTGAAGCCTATACTTTAGCTCTTGGTAGATTAGCGGCTTCACCTGGCCAAACAATTGTGTTTGAAGATTCCACAGCGGGTATTCGTGCTGGTAAATCTAGTGGCTGTGATGTCATTGCTGTTAAGCATAGCTTTAATGGTAAAAATGATCTAAGCGGTGCAGTTAAAGCAATCAGTACATATGAGGAATTGCCCCGTATAAAAAACGAGTATGAGATTAGTAATTAAGATCGAGTAACTGACTTTTAAGTATTGCCTTGCCATGTTGGTCTGCGGCATGAAGGCTAAAGTGTTTTTTAGTTAGAGTGATACCGCTGAAGTAAGAATCATCAGACATGTTACCTCCGGTGTAATCCCACTTAAGTGTGGCAGTTCCTCAGGAGGGGGAGTCCATATTAGTCGCTATGGCGCATTGTCGACTTTTCATCATCAAGGAGAGTTTATGTCTATACCCAAGAAGTCACTATTGAGCGAGTATTCCAAAAATTCATATTTCTGTGATAGCTTTTCAAAAAAAATAAAATACAACAACCAAACTGCTATTGAAGTATTTCTTGAAATAGCAACTCAAACACCGACTTGGATTGCATTTCTGATGTCTACGAGAAACTGGGTTGTATCGAAACTCGGTTTAAAAAATTTGGGTGGTCTACAAGATGTATCCCGAGATAAATTAGGTTCAGAATATGTAGTAGGCGAACGAGTCGGTATTTTTACACTGGTCAGTTCAACTGAGAATGAAGTTGTATTAGAAGACTGTGATAAACATCTTAATGTCCGAGTTTCTTTTCTTATTGAGCCTGAAGGAGAAACCGTGATTGTTCACGCAAATACCGTGGTTCATGTGAATAATGTGTTTGGTAAGATCTATATGTTCTTCGTTACGCCATTTCATAAAATAATAGTACCAAGCACCCTGAAAGGGTTAGAACAGGCATAACAAATAGGGATTGAGTATGAATACGATACTTTAATTGACTAGGTGAAAGCTATAAATCAAGAAATATAGCGAGTAATTTAAGCCGACA
This sequence comes from Vibrio sp. 10N.222.54.E6, assembly GCF_041473955.1. Lineage (NCBI taxonomy): Bacteria > Pseudomonadati > Pseudomonadota > Gammaproteobacteria > Vibrionales > Vibrionaceae > Vibrio > Vibrio sp. 10N.222.54.E6. Next base: position 6,028 of record NZ_JBFRTD010000042.1, read on the forward strand.
GTTAACACTTGGCAGTTTCAGTTCGGCTTTGCTTTAGTGATTTAGATGGTAGATTTGAGTGTATTTGGTTACGTTATTGGGCGTTAGCTTACAACGATGAAAAGGAACTTTCGATGTTTAAAATTGAGACAAAGCGGCTGATTATTAGGGATATGAATCCTGGCGATGAAAATGCTTTCGTGGCGATGTCTCAAGATGCCAAATATCAGCGTTTCTATGATGAAAGTGACTGTGATCCTATTAAATATAAAGAGTTAACCAACTTGTTTATAGCCCAGGCTTCTGAAGAACCAAGGAAATCATATCAACTCGCAGTTGAATATAAGAGCACAGGGCAGTTCATTGGTACTGTTTGTTTGCGTTTAGAAGACAATCAGCAAGCTTCAATGGGGTGTGCGTTTTCAAGACAATATCAAGGCCATAAGTTAAGCAATGAAGCGGCTCTCGCTTTGGCTGATTTTGGTTTTTCAACATTGGGTGTACACCGCATTTATGCGGAGACAATCAGTAAGAATTTACCTGCCATTAAGCTTTGTAAGTCTTTAGGTATGCGTCAAGAAGCGCACTTTAGAGAGCATCGTTTTTTCAAAGGGCGGTGGTGGGATACCGTAGTTTTGGCTGTCCTGCGATCCGAATGGGTCAAGGCATAGCCAAGTGGCTAATGTAGATTCGATGTGCTTTATAAACAAGGTTTAGATCCGGAACGAGGTTATTCTGGTTTGATACTTTGGTTCGGTAGTATCAAGGTGAAGCTACTTGGTTTTGGGGAATCTACTTTCATTACTTGCCACTATTATTTAGAAAGGCCGCAGTAAGATAGCTGTTGGCTAGGTAATTGGTTGTTCGTTGTCTATAGGAGATATAACTGTGTTTTATAGTAAGGAATACAACAAGGGGTTGTTGCTCATCCTTGTTTCGATAAGTGCTTTCATTGTCATTACGTCTGATAATAACTCCGGAACATTCATCGCTCACGCCATCAACGGGTTAATTGCTTTGCTCTTTTTCTCCATGACAATTGAGGTCAAAGGCAATGCATTGAGCTGGTATTTCGGTTTTGGTTTTTGGCGTAAGAATGTAGAAGTGTCAGACATAACGGAGACATCGTTTTATCAAAGCAAGTGGTATCAAGGTATTGGCATCCGCATGTTGAGCGATGGTTGGTTATATAATGTATCGATAGGTTCAGCGCTGAAGTTAAGCCTAAGCAATGGAAAGCATGTTTACATTGGTTGTAAGGATACAGACGGTTTAAATACGGCCTTGAAAGCTGCTAACGAACAGATAACTCAAAAGTGATTTACGAGGCTTGGCACTTTTCGTTTAAAGTTTGACTAATGTTTAAGGTCATATGGTTTTGGGCAGTAGCGTTGCTCGGACCGTAAACGTGATGTTGACAGGGAGAGTTATGAATCAACAAGAAGCCTTTATAGGTTTTGCGGTTTATGGGCTTATCAGTAGCTCAATTGGCTTTTTTACGTTTTTTATTATCAAAGGTGCGAAGTACAAACAAACATTGTGGACTTTGCAGTCTGTTGTTTTTGGTATCTTCTCGATTGGTTTTATCTATAGCTCAGGTGGTAATGGGTCAGAATTATTGGTCTGGGTTCCGCTGGTTATCTTGACGTCTATTTACAATATCCACTCATTGAAATTTTGTGTTTCTTGTGGAAAAACTAACGTAAGAAAAAGAGGATTATCATCCATAAAATCATGTAGTGGATGTGGTAATGCTTTATAGTAAAACTACGATATACCAGACGTTTGTTCATTTTTAGTTTCAGCCTTAAAAGGAAGTTGTATGAATTTAGATAAAGCTAAAAAACGCATCGCAAAGCAGGTTAAAAAAGGCGACAACGGATACCCAAAAATCACGCTAGCGTATTACGGAACGACAAAAGATCTCGCAACGGAAGTTTCGGTTCAATTTATGTTGGGTGAGAGCGATGGTGTTCAAGAGGAGCGTTTCTCTTGCGAAACAGAAATTCGAGATAATGAGTTAATCCAGACAACGTTACTCAAGATAATCGAGCGAGCGAATGTTAACTCAGTGATTGAAGGTGAAGGCGTGACGGTTCTTTAGTTTGCTTTGAGTCTAAGCGTTTGTTTATTAATGTCGGTTTGGAACCTAATTCAGTCAGCGAACTTAGGTTATAACGAAATTGTCTATATACGTGCTTAAAGGAATAGGGAAATGCAAGAAAATGACACTGTATTACGATGTGGAAACTGTAATAAGAAAACGTCACACATCAGGTTAAGCGCGTCCGAAGTGAAGTTAAAACAGCAGGAGAAAAACACCCTCAAGTCACGAATTCTAAATATTGCATTCGGCGTGTTATTGGGTTCACATAAATCAAAATCAAAAATTAGCTACTTCAAGTGCTCGGTTTGTCATGCTGAGTACGATGATAGCGAAAGCGCTCCCCATGGTTGGGGCTAATTGGCCTTGTTGCTATGAACTCACTTCTCAACGTTTATCGTGAAGGTTTGCCGATTATTGGTATGATGCCTCTATAGTCTTCAAGAGGTTTTATGATGTTGAAAATGAAAAGTAGTGTACTTGCGGTGTGTTTATTCGGTTTTAGCATGGGTGCTACCGCTTCAACACTAGAAGAGTGTGCCAAACTCCTTCCTGATGGTCACACGTATAAAGTAGAGATCATTTTAGACGTAGATAAGACTGATAAGGAGCCAACGGTTACTGGTAGTTTTGGGGTGACGGGTGGAGCCGATGCGCCAGAGACTTTCGATATCGGTGATTTTGTCGAGTGTGCTGGCCCTTTGATCAAAACCGTAGATACAGGCAGCAACGAAGCGTCTAATTCCTAGTCAGTGGTTATCTTGTTGGTCAGCTCATTAGCCAGTTAACGAATTCATAAAAATACCGCCTTAATCAACGGCGGTATTTTTTATTACGCTTATTACATCATTCAGCACAGAACCAGAGAACATTCAGCAGAGAACATAGAGCAGAAATACTAGTTAACGTGAGCTAATTCGACACTCTGCGTTTCGTTCGCCACCTTCCAATCTCCTCCTAAGGCTTTATATACTGCAATCGTAGTATTGGCGGTTTGAAGCTTGGCGGCTACTTGGCGATCTTGCATCGCTTTTTGTTGTCTTTGTGCGTCTAACACCGACAAGTAATCGACTAGCCCCGCTTTGTATAGCGACTTTGCCTTGCTCACCGCGTTATCAACGGCAAGGGTAGCTTCATTGATGCGCTTTTGGTTCTCTTGGCTACGGCCATAGGCAAACAAGCTTGAATCGACTTCTGCAAAGGCGCTGTCGACAGAGTGTTGGTAGTTAAGCGCTGCAGAACGGAACCTTGCTTCGTTCATTTCTACCATGGCTTCGCCTCGGCCACCATCGAATACATTCCAACTGATACCGGCAGAAGCAGCCCAACCGAATGAGTCGCTACTGAACAGATCATCAAAGCTTCCTGCCGTCACACCTGGCGTACCCGTTAGGAAGAACTTTGGATAGCGATTAGCAATGCTTGCACCAAGTTCTTCGTTAATGGCTGCCATTTCGCGTTCTGCGATTCGGATATCTGGGCGTCGTTCTAATAAGTCAGAAGGTAAGCCTGTCGGAATTACATCGTTCATTCGCGGAAGGGTGAATTCACCGACTAAACGTTGGTTTACGCTCGTGAGTGATTCGCCTAACAACACCGCCATACGTTGTTTGTGAACTTGCTCTGCTATTTCAAGTTGAGGAACAATAGATTCAGTCGCCGCAAGCATGGCTTTGGCTTGAGCAAGATCTAACTCAGACCCGTAGCCGCTGCGAACCACTTTGGTGACCAATTCTAAAGTCTGCTTTTGGTCGGCTATGTTCTCTAGTGCGATCATTTTTCGCTCTTGCGCGCCACGATATTGCAGGTAGTTGTGAATGACATCGGCAGTGATCAAGGTGTTCAAGCCTGATTGGAATATCTCGGCTTGTTCAACTCGAATCGTCGCTGCGTTGGATTGTTTGTCGATACGTCCAAACAAGTCCATTTCCCACGCGATGCTCGCACCTAAGAACCCACCATCGTGTTGGGCTTCAAGTAACGACATGCCCGTTGCTGACTCAACCGCATCAGAGGCACCAAATACCGGGCCGAGTAGGGAGTCGTTCTCACTCAGTTGGTAGTTGTAATAACCGCCGCCGACATTGATGGTTGGGACTTTGAATGATTCAACAACGCTTTTGTATGAGTTCGCCATGTTGATTCGCTCGGCGGCCAGTTTAAGTGGGATGTTCTGGTTTTGAACATCGGCCACTAACTGATTGAGCGTTGGATCATTGAACTGTGTCCACCAATGATTGTGATGTTCGTTTTGGCTCACGCCGTCTTGGTTCACATCACCTTGGCTATATAAGAATGTCTCTGCCATGGTCGTTTGCGGTTCTTCGTAATTTGGGCCAACCGCGCAACCTGTCAGCAACAAGGCGAGCGCTATAGGAGCGACTTTAAACTTAGTTAATGGATGCATGTTTATTGCTCCTTGTTGAATGAAGTTGTATTGCCGCTGTTTGAAGGCTGAGGTGTTGCATCAAGCACAATCACGGCGTCTTTGATTGCTTCTGCTACTGTCTTTTTTTCTTCAGTTCGATAGAAAAGCTTGTACAGCGCAGGCATCACAAACAGAGACAACACGGTTGCTGCAGCTAAGCCACCGATAATGGTTGCCGCCATCTGGTCAAACAGTAGGTCGCTTAACAACGGGATCATGCCAAGTGCTGTAGTCAGTGCCCCCATTGAAATCGCCATTGTGCGGTTCACGGTTGCTTCTTTGATGGCGTCAGATAGTGATCGCCCGTTTTTACGTTCAAGTTCTATTTGGTCCATCAATACAATGCCGTTTTTGATGATCATACCTGTTAAGGTTACGGCGCCAATCAATGCCATAAATCCGAATGGTTTATCCAATAGCAATAAGCTGAATGTGGCACCCGTCGCTGCTAGCGGTAGGGTAGTGAAGATAATCACGGGTTGTTTGAATCCGTTAAACATCGCCACCAAGATGATGATCATTAACAAGATTGCTTTAGGTAGCTGTTTAAGAATATCGCTGACGGCTTTGTGCTCGTCGTAATATTCGCCCCCCCATTCAAGGCTATAACCATCAGGCAAATGAATCGCTTCAATTTGCTCTTTGACGGAGTTCCTCACCGCTGCTGGTGTGGTGTAACGACCGACACCTGCTTGTGCTGTGATGGTTTTTACACGGTCACGGCGCCAAATCATGGTTTCTTCACTGCTTAATTCAAATCCATCGACAACTTGGCCAAGTGGAACACTGTGGATGCCCAACAGAGATCGAACGGGTAACGTTTCCAATGACTGAATCGAACTCTCTGTGCCTCGCAGTTGAATTGTGACCAGTTCATCGTTTAAGTTCATACGACCCAAGGGCATGCCTTCTGAAGCTCGCTTCATCGCGAACGCAATATCCGCGCGGTTTATACCTGCGGTGCGCATCTTTTCTTGGTTGATGACAGGCTCAAATACTTTACTTTTCTGTCGCCAGTCGTCACGAACGTACTTGGTGTCTGGGTGTACTGCGAAGATTGCTTTTGCTTGCTCTGATAAGCCATGTAAGACCTCGGCATCAGGGCCTGAGAAACGAGCTTCAACGCTGAATTTATCCGCCGTCGCCAATTTTAAGCTTCTAAAGCGAGGGTCTGCGTTCGGAAACTCTTCCATTAACCATTTATCACCGCGTGCAATCAATGGGCTTAGTGACGGAAAATCAGTCGCATTAATCAAAATCTGACCGTAAGCCGGATCGAACGGTTCTGGCTCTATAGTCACGGAGAAGCGAGGAGCACCTGCGCCAACATAGGTTGAAATACTTTCGACTTCCGGCTGTTCCAACAACCATTGTTCGATTCGCTTCATGTCTTCTGAGGTTTGTTCAACCTTGGCACCGTTCGGTAGCCAGTAATCTAGGAACAGGATCGGTCGGTCGGCTTGTGGAATAAAGTTAACGGCAATGTTCGGGATAGCTAATGCAGTCACTAATATCAACGGAACCAAAGCGCTCAATGCTTTAAGCGGATTATCGACAGTCCAGTTGACACTCTTACGGTATAAGCTGACTTTGGTGTTATCAGCTTGCTTGGTTGGCTTGATGAAGAACCAACACATCAAGGCCGTGAAGGTCATCGCAACTAGCCAAGACAGTAACAATGACGACGCGATGATAAGGAATACCGAGCTTGCGAACTCAGCAGCATCGGTTTTTGAAAAAATTACAGGGCTCGCACCCATGATAGCGATAACTGTCGCACCAAAGAGTGGTGTTGCTGTCTCTTTAACAGAGTCAATCGCGGCTTTAGTGCGGTCGATGCCTTTGTTGATTTTCACAATCATCATGTCGGTGATGACAATGGCGTTATCTACCAACATGCCGAGGGCAAGAATGAAGGTACCTAGAGAAACTCGGTGTAAGTCAATCGAAGTCATGTTCATGTAGATAAGCGTCAACAAGATAGTCAGCAGGAGGCTCGAACCGACGATGGTTGCACTTTTTAATCCCATGAATACCGACAAGACGATAAATACAATCGCGACACTTTCTAATAAGTTACTTACGAAGTTGTCGATCGATTTCTGAACTTCTTCAGGTTGATTAGCAACTGTCGCAATATCAACACCTAGTGGTAAGGTTGTTTGAAAATCGTTGACGATCTGATTGATTTCATCGCCAAGTGATACCACGTTAACACCGGTGACTGGGCTCATCGCTAATGTGACTGCAGGTACGCCGTTGTAGCGGTTTTCTGTCATCATTGGCTCTTGGTAACCCATTGTGATGTCAGCGATATCGCCTAAGCGAATTAAACTGGTTCCCAATTCACTTACGCCGCCTTTGATCATCAGGTTTTTGATGTCGTCTAACGAACTGAACTCACTCGACTGTTGAACTCGGATTCGCTCAGTACCTACTGAAAACTTACCCGCATCAAACGTCATGTTTTGCGTATTCAACTGCGACCAAACTTGTGTGATAGATAGGCCGTATTGCGCCAACCTTTCATCTGGGATATCGATATGAACAACGCGTGGTTGAACACCATGCAGTTCAATCTTCTTAATACCATCGACGGTTTTAATTCTGCGTTGGAGTTCTTCTGCGTAACGTCTTAGTTCAGCTGGCGATGCATCTTTACTGTGGATAGAGAAAAGCATGCCGTAGACTTCAGAGAATTCGTCTTGTACGACACTGATCTGTGCAGTTGAAGGTAGCAATAACTTCATATCAGACACTTTACGGCGTAATAAGTCCCACTCTTGAGGAAGTGCTTTTGAATTAAGAGACTCTTTTAGGTCGACAAATACCATCGACATGCCGGGGCGCGATAAAGATCGAAGCCGATTAAGTGTCGCCATTTCTTGGAGTTTGGTTTCGACGGTGTCGGTGACTTGTTGTTCCACTTCTTCCGCAGAAGCGCCAGGGTAGAGCGTTACAACGACGGCCGTCTTTATGGTGAAGCTTGGGTCTTCAAGTTTTCCAAGCTCAAAATAAGAAAACAGGCCTGCGATGACACTCAGTGCAGTGAAAAACAGGATGAAGGTGCGTTGTTTGATTGCAAAATCAGCTAGATTCATCATGGTTCACCTACAGGCTTTTAACTTGAATATTGGAGAAGTACTGTCCTTCCACCACGTATTGCGCGCCACTCACGACCACGAAGTCGCCATCATTGAGCGTCGATTCAACACACACGGTGTTTTTGGACATAGAAATCACATCCACGGTCACGCCATGAGCTTGTTCATTTTTAACAGTGAATACTTGCTCGATACCCGTTTGGTTGACTAACGCAGAATAGGGCAAACAGAAATTACTGCTCGCTTCTCCAAGTTGAGTCGTCAATGTGACCGCTTTTCCAGGTAATACCGATTTGTCAGTGGAGTCGACATGGTAAGTAACCGCATAGGTCTGCTTGATTGGGTGAGGTGACGTCGAAATTTCAGCGGCATAACCAACTAGTTTAGTCTCTGAACCATACCAATCTATGACAGAAGTTTGATTTGGTTTGAACTCATGAATCAAATTTTCAGGTACTTGAATTTTAACTTCAAGTTTATCTGGATTGTGGATTGTGAACACCGAGATGCCCGGCATTACTTGTTCGTACTGGTCAAAATTTGATGCCGCAACCACACCATCGAAAGGGGCGAGCAATTGGGTATAACGAATCGAATCTTTCGCACGGCGTATATTCTGTTCTACGACTTTAACCGCCGCTTCACTTCGCTCGTACCCGCTGATTGCACGGTCTAGGTTAACATCGGCAATCGCATTATCAGCGATGGCTTGTTTTACTCGTACAAGTTCGGATGTCGCCAATTTGTGTGCAGATTTAGCTTCAAGGGCTCGTGCTTGTAACTCTTCTAACGCGACTTGATAGTCATGAGGGTCTAGTTGCGCAAGGGGTTGGCCTTTCTTTACTGAATCACCAACAGAGACCATCATATTTTGAATAGTGCCAGGCACACGAAACGCAACGCCAGCCGTTTCCGATGATTGTATCTTGCCAGTAAAAGACTTTTCAGCCGTATGTGAAAGAGGTTCAAGTTGAATCACTTGAATTGGTCGAGCTTGTTTTTGAGGCGCAGTCGCCTCTGAGTCATTACAGCCAAACAGGGCGGTTAAGCTTAGTGCAATGACTGTATATTTGAATATAGGTGTCTGTTGAAAAGTAGACGAACGTTGAAAAATAGATGAATGTTGAAAGATAGGCTTCATGGATTGCTCCTCTTGAATTTATGAAGCGATTCTATCTTTCTATTTCGTTAGGATAATCTAGCCTGCTCGTGAAACACTGTCACAATATTCATTACAATAGTTAGAGTTTCGGAAGTTCTTGTAATAGAAAATCAATCAAAAGCTGTGCTGAATGGCTTAACGCTTTACGCTGAGGGTAGAGCAACCATGCTTCTTCTTTTTGAAGATTGTCGTCGGGGAATAGGTTAATCAAGCTACCGTCTTTGAGCTGATGTCGCACCAAAAGTTCTGGTAACAACGCGATACCTCTATGTCGAATAACACCGCCTTTAACAAAGCCAATGCTGTCACTGACGACCGAAGGTTCTACTTTGATGGTGTGATCTTTGATGTCCCATTCTTTATCGATGTCCCCACTTGGCCACCTGAAGCAAACAAATGGGTAATTAGTGAGCTCTCTTAGGCTTGAAGGCTTGCCTTGTTTCTCAATAAATTCAGGGCTTGCGACAAAAATACGTTGAAGAACCATCACTTTACGGGCAACCACGTTTGCATCGCTCAACGTACCACCATGCATAGCGAGGTCTAACCCTTGACGGTACATGTCGACAAAGCCGTTACTAATGTTGCGAATATCAAGCTCAACTTTAGGATACATATCTTGGAATTTAAACAGAGTCGACTGCATGATATCGCTGGTTTCAGGCAATAGACCAATCTTAATTTGTCCGTGTGCAACCTCTGACAGGTTGGAAGCGACATGGTTTGCTTTGTCGAGCGCACTCAATGCATTGAGTAATTCTTTGTAATAGAGCTCGCCAGATTTGGTTAAGGAGAGGCTTCGTGTGGTTCTAAAGAACAGTTGAATGCCGAGAGATTTCTCAAGGTCGTTAATTCTACGGCTAACGTTAGCTCGCGGAAGGTCAAGAGCATTAGCGGCGGCAGTAAAACTACCCAGTTCGACAACGGTGGTGAACAACTTAAGATCTTCGATTTTCATAGGGTTGGTTTCGAATTTGGGTATTGGATGACAACAGTTATCGTATATCAAATAGTACATAAAATCGAAAAAACAACGAATAATTAATAACCTATTGGTGTGTATGAGACACATGTACTCAGGTGACTTAATGAAAAACGAAATCACCTCATCGATACAATCAATAAGTACGGCGTTTATTTAAAAGTATGCATGATGTAATATCTTCGCGAATATAATGTTTGAGACTACTTATGTATAATTTATCTATGAAAATGAAGATGCTTTTGTCTGCAATTGTACCAGCGATGTTGGTTGCGATTGTGACTCTAGTCATTGTTATTAACTCCCAACTATCGGCTCTTGAATATGAAATTCAAGACTACCAAACGGTCTTAACCGATGAACGTAAGAACAATATTGAAGATGCAGCTACTATCGCTCAATCTGTAGTTGAAGATGTAGTTCGACGTTTTGGTACAGGTCAAGAAGCACAAGAAGCGGTTAGATTCGCGTTAAAAGAAGCGCGTTTTTCTAATGGCAGCGGATACTTCTTTGTGTTCGACGAAAACGATCACTACATTGTTCACAGTCTAAAGCCCCAACTTGAAGGTAAAGATGGCGGCGGTTTAAAAGATCCGAATGGCATCAAAATCACGGTTCGCCTACATGAACAGGCGACAAGAGGTGGTGGTTTCATTGAATACATTTACGACAAGCCTGGATCGTCTGTCCCTCAACCAAAAATTGCGTACGCTGCTCCTATTTCTGGAACAGGTTGGTTCTTAGGAACGGGTCTGTATATTGATGACATTGCTAAGGCTACAGAGGTTTACCGTCAAGAAGCCAGTGAGCGTATGGAAACGCAAATTTCAACAATTGTCATTACTGCGCTTGCATTAGTAGCCCTAACTTGTCTGATCATGTCTTATGTCGCTTCGCGCATGATTGCCCCAATCAAAGACATGCTTAACACCTTTATCGACATTGCAAATGGTGAAGGTGATCTTACCCATCGAATTAATGTGTCGGGTACAGATGAAATTGGACAATTAGGTAAAGCATTTAACCAGTTTATCGGCAAGCTCCACAATATTATTACTGATGTTTCGAAAGCTACAAATAATGTTACGACGGCCACTGACCAAATAAGTAGCCAAACGGTTCACCTAAGTAATCAACTTCAAGAGCACAACCACGAGACAGAGCAGGTGGTGACAGCTGTTACTGAGATGAGTAGTACAGCAAACGAAGTGGCACAAAGTGCTCATCAAGTGGCTAGTGCAACGAATGAAGCTAACAATGACGCTCATAATGCTCAAAACCTTGTGCAAAAGTCGACGCAATCTATTGGCTCTTTAGAACAGAATGTGGTGACCACAAGTCAACACATGAATTCACTCCACGACCAGTCTAAAAAGATAGATGGTGTGTTACAGGTTATTGGCGAGATTGCAGAACAAACTAACTTACTAGCACTAAACGCAGCGATCGAAGCCGCGCGAGCAGGTGAGCAAGGTCGAGGCTTTGCTGTAGTAGCAGACGAAGTACGTAACCTTGCAAGTAGAACTCAAGGTAGTACGTTAGAGATTAAGACCATGCTTGATGAACTTCATAAGTTGGTTGAACAAGCGGTCTCTTCGATGGGTGAAAGTAGCAATACTTGTCAGGATGTTGTGACTTCATCAAATGATATATCAGCGGGTTTAAATGATGTTAGCACCGCTGTAGCCTCAATCAATGCAATGACCGACCATATAGCAACTGCGGCAACAGAGCAAAGCTCAGTAACGGAAGAGATAAACCGTAACTTGGTGACTATACGTGACATTGTAAGTTCACTGCTGATATCGAGTGAAACATCAAGTACCGCTGTGGATGAACTTAAACAGGCTGGTGGGCAATTAAGCCAACTTGTTGGTCAATTTAAGCTTTAGATACTAAATAAGCATAAACACTCCAATATAAATTAAAAGTGGCGACCAATTGTTAAGCAATTTGGTCGCCACTTTCTATCAAGCGTCAAGAGTTACATATCCTTAAGTAGACTATAAAAAACATCCATCACCGCGAACACATCTCACCTATTGTCCACGTCCATCGACCATTACTATGATTGTTTTAGAAATGATGCTGAGATCAGCCACAATCCAAGATTTCATAGAGCACAGACTCAGTGCATAACTGTGGTCAAAGCCCACTTTACGACGTACATCATCAATACAGGTATCATAACCTTGATTTACTTGTGCTAGCCCAGTAATACCGGGCATTACGCCGTATGTACGGTCAGCAAAGTAGGGGATTTCGTTCTCTAGTTTGGTGTAAAAAGTAGGGCGTTCAGGACGTGGGCCAATTAGAGACATCTCACCTTTCAATACATTGATCAGTTGTGGCAACTCATCAAGACGCGTCTTTCTTAAAAATCGGCCAACGGGTGTGATTCGTGGGTCATTCGCCGTAGCCCAAACGGCACCAGAACGCGTTTCTGCATCTTCGTACATACTACGGAATTTCATGATCTCAAAGATTTCCATTTTCTCCGGTGTCGATTTACCAACACGCAGTTGACGGTAGAAAATCGGGCCACGAGAAGTGAGTACAATAGCCATCGCAATCAATGGAAATACGGGCGCTAGCAAAATCAAAGCAATCAGTGAACTCACGAAATCGAAAGTACGTTTAGCACGTGAGATTTTGTATTGGTATAAGTTTTGAGTAGATAGCTGTTCAATGTTCATCATAATAAGTCCTTAATGATTCGCTCGTGTCCAAGGTGAGTTTTCTAGCCCGACTAGGTAACGAATGCCACCAATGAAGTTGGCATAGTGTCCAACTATCAAATAAGAGATTAATGAAATAGGTTTATTTACGAGACGCTTTGGCAAGATGCAGCCAAGTACGCCAATGGTATACACGGCAACTTGAGCCCATAACAACACTTCAAATATCAAGTAGTTGTTAAGTAAGATTGAGCACACCAAGCACACAATCATTAAATATGGAGTGAGTAGACGAAGTCCTTTTCCAGAGAAGAACGCAAACGCGATGCCTTTGAACTTCGGGCTGAACAAGCCAAACAATCGAATCGCTTGTTGCATGTTACCCGCTGAAATACGAAGTCTTCTTTTGAAATCTGTTTCTAAATTTGATTCTTCTAGTTCCAGTGCGACCATTTGTGTTTCGTATTCTGCGATGTAACCTTGTTTAACGATTCGCATCGGTAGGATGAAATCATCATTAATAGTGTTGAGTGGAAGCAGTTCGAACAGGTGTGTTCTAAACAAGTAGAAAGCGCCATGAGAACCTAAGCTCGAACCTAATGAAGCTTCTGACTCTTTAACGGCGGTTTGAAACTGCCAATAGGTATTTTCACCTTCGTTACCTGTTGGGCAAAGCTGATACGTTGCGTTTACCACGCCAACCTTGTCACTTACAAAGTGAGCGGCGGCAATAAGCAGCGCATCCAATGAAATAAGGGCTGACACATCACTCAGAGCCGTGATGTCGCTGTTTATGCTTGTCACTTCTTCATTGATAACCGCAACTTTCCCTCGGTTGGTTTTGTGGTCATGTATCTCGAAATAGATATCGCTGCACATCGCTTCTTGAATCGTCATTTGAGCGATTTTTACCGTGTCATCAGTACAACCATCACAAGCAATAATCACTTGTAACTTCTTTTTTGGGTAATCGAGTGAAGCAAGATTACGGATCTTGTCTGCGATCCATTGCTCTTCGTTAAATGCCGGTACAAGAATGGTGATGGTGGGTAGTGTGCAATCTTGTTGTTCGTCTTTATAACAACGGTGGCTCTCTTCAATCTGACGCGCCGGGTGACTTTTCGCATACCAACGTAGTAACAGTGGATAGGCGGCGTGATGGTAGACAATCAGCGCACCAGAGAATAAGCAAAGTCCTGCAAGCAACCAGTCGATCATGCGCAAACTCCTTCTGAGATGTCGTTGTAAGACGAAACCATTTTGATGATATCGAAGTTGTCGAGAACGTAACGACGAGGTGACAAAAAGCGTTCATTTTGTTTTTCTAATAGCGCACTGGCTAATCCGGCAATGCTGCCACTTTTGACGAGGGAACTGCTGATGGGACATAAGGTTTCATCAACCGCACCGACGTTCATCGCGACGGTTGGAATGTTACATGCTTGGGCTTCGAGTGTAGAAAGAGGAAGCCCTTCGTGGCGTGAAGGTAGGCAGAAGGTATCCAGCGCTCCGTAAAAGGTGGTCATGTCATCCACTAAGCCAAGAAAGATCACACGTTCGCTGAGATTCAAGCGGTCAGTGAGTTGTTTCAGTTGATTGCGTTTTGAACCATTACCAGCCAGTGCGACAACGGTATTTGATGGCAGTAGAGCAAGTGCCTTAATCAGCTGGTCTTGACCTTTCACGTGCTCTAAACGCCCCGCACAACCAATGATGTATTTGTCGGTTGGTAGGTTGTGCTTTGCTCTCGCGTCTGCTTTTGACATCGGTTTAAACTTCTCACAATCTACGCCGTTTTTAATCGTGATGATGTTTTTGTATGAAAACGCACAACGTAACTGATTGTAAACGCGTGTTGCATCGGCCACTAACGTTGGTTGAGCCGCTTTCAATGCAAGGGCTTGTAAGCGACGACGTTTGTTATTTTTCAAATGCCAAGCATCATGCTCGGTATGAATTCGAGTAGGAACCCCAGTTACACGGGCAGCGTAACCCGCGTAGAGCAGTGGGCCTATGTGATGCGTGTGAACAACATCAGGTCGAATACCGTTAAATGCTTTCATCAATTTGATGATGATACTGAATTGTACGCCTGGTGCTTTATCCAAAAAGACGATTTGATTTTGATACTGCTTTAATTTAGGCCAGTTGTTGATCGAGTCTTCTTTTGTTCCTTCTAAACTGACAATCAACACTTGGTCTGTTGGTTTAGCAAGGCGCAGCAAATCTAACGTTAGGGTTTCTAATCCGCCGGGAGCGAGGTGCTGAACAACGTGTATGATCTTTTTACCATGCTTCGTTAAGTGCGTATTCATAATTTGGACCCTGCCTTTATAATTCTTGTTTCGCCTTTCTGACATTTTTCTTGAAGTAACTTCTTTAAAACGTTTAGCTACACAATGAGACTGCAGGAGTTGTGCCAATTAAATAACCTTTATATTTCAATCGCTTAATGCATGATTCTATAGGGCGTTTTTTGTTTCTCAAAATGGGAATCAAAACAAAACACCAATGAATAGCTATTTGGAGCATAGGGCTTGGGTTAATCGAAAGTAGCGTTAGAACTTGAGGCTTTAGACAAAAAAAACGCCAAGCGAATGTTGGCGTTTAGTGTTAGGAAGCTAAAAAGATAAGAAGAAGCTACGAAGCTAGCAAATTAAAAATGCCTTTAAGGCTAACTAACTCATTTTAGGGATAACGGTAATGACAGGAACACCTAAGATGTCTTCGATTTCGTCTTTACGCTTGATTGAAGAGTCAAACAGCTCAAACAATATCGCCAACCCAATGCCAAGGCCGATACCTGCAACGAAACCAGCCAAAACAAACACAAAAGAAGGTATGTTAGATTTGATACTAGGCGTGAAGGGTAAATCGATAATCTTCACACGTTTGTTTTGCTCGAATACGCCAAGCGAACCTGTTAGCTGAGCCATTTCATAACGCTCTGTCAGTTCATCGTATAGCTGACGCTTGATTTCAACTTGGCGTTTAAGGCGATACATCTCTTTTGCATTTTCACCGAAGTTATTCGCCTTGTGTTCTAATTCGAAAATCATAGTACGAAGGCTTTTCGTTTCTTCAGTTAAAGACTCAAAGCGAGCGCGAACCAGTTGTAAACTGTGTAGTTGGGTGACTAAAAGAGGTTGGGTATCCGAAAGTTTGTTCAGTGTAGTACTACTTGCAATGTCCCAAAGCTGGTCGCTGTTCATCGCAGGTTGAGTTACATCGAGTAAACTCTTTCTCTCATTTTCAAGTCTGTCTAGTTCACGAACTTTAGCTTGTACGGCACTGTGTTTGTTTGTGTATTTGGCTTGAAGCAGAGCCAGTTCACTACGAATATCGATGATCTGATCTTCTATTCGACCTATCACAGGGTTGGTTTTTGAAAGCTGTTGATCGATTGACCCTAAGCTTTTTTCAACACCGGATAACTCGGCCTCTTTTTCTGCGAGTGTTTGTTTGAGTGACGCTAAGCGATTCAAACTTTGGCTCTGTACCTCAGGCGTCGAATGAACATTCTCATTCATGTATAAGGCAAGAGCTTCTTCTGCTACTTCAAGTTCAGCACTGCGTTTATCTATATGAATTTTCAAGAAGTTACTCGAGTCTTCAATCGACGAACGTTCCGGAGCGAGCAATTGTTCAATGAAATGTTCACTTACCGAACGAAGCGTCGCTTCCATTCCATCTGGCGTGTTTGAGCTTAAGCTGATTTTTAGAAAATCTTTTCCAAGCTGAGTCACCGTTAGACGTTGAGATAGGTCAGTAATGATCTCTTGTTTCTCAATTTCAGGCATATCGGGCGTGGTTAATTGCAGTTCATCAGCGACCGAGTAAAGCACATGTCGACTATGAAGTAGTGTTCTCAACGCGTTAAGGCGGTCTTTGAGCATGGTAGAAACGGCAATGTCTTCCAAGAATGGATTCATTTTGGCCGTTTCTTGAATCAACATACTGGTATGCGCGTCATATTTAGTCGGGGCCAACTTGCTCACACCGAAGCCAACAAAGGGCAAAATAAAGATTGGGAGAACAATAACGTAGCGTTGGCGCCACATGGCATTTAGGATGACTAGTAAGCGCAACTTAAGATTATTCATAAAAGCTCCAACATCCAATGTACGAAGTTACCACGGTTCTGCCAGCTCTCTTGTTCGACGACAGAGATTGGTGAATTGCTCAGCTGGCGTGCATGATCAAGCGCCCAAATCATTTGGTTTACACTACCAACTGTGGTGACATGTTCTTGATATGGCTTTAATGCTGGGAATTGAGTTGTGATAATTGGCGTGCCGGCCGCAAGGTACTCCATTAGTTTGAGTGGGCTACAAGCTCGGATCTGCTCGTTATCAACAAACGGCAACAAGCTCACATCCCAGTGTTGAGAATAGCTTGGCAGCGTATAGTGCGGACGTGGGCCAAGGTAATGTACGTTACTCAACTCAGGCAGCATGATCGTATCAAGCTCATTTGGGCCAATAAATACAAAGTCCCATTCCGGCATTGCTGTCGCGACATGATCAATCATTTCATAATCAAGCCACTTAGAAAGGCTGCCATAAAAACCAGCAATAGGGCGGTGGTTGCTTGGTAAATCTTTTGCTCTTGGTGCAGGTGTAGAAAATAGCCCGACATCGACACCATGTGGTAAGAGCTGAGCTTTCTCGCTAGGGAATTTGTCCATCAACTTTTCACTAGCAGCGAAGATCAAATCTGATTTTTCAATGAGTTCTAATTCATGCTTTGCGACCGTCTTGTGGTCTACGCCCGCAAGTGCACTAAAATCATCCCCACAGTAATAAACAACCGCTGACTCGCCTAAGTGTCCGCACAGATCAACAGCAGTCGGAAGAGAACTCCATAGGATAGGCGCGTTAAGGTTAAGCTCGGCAATCACTGGTTTTAGTTGGTGCAACATCATTTGCTGAGCCAACTTTCTACAAAATTTAGAAGCAGGCGCAGGGATTGTCTTTAAGTTAACGATAGTAATGTTGTCGTGTCCCTCAGAGTCGAGCATGTTTTGAGTAACGGCTTTGGTTTTGCCAAACAATTTGTGGAACGCTCGGGTGGCATCTTTAGCTGACAGCTTCGGTTGTCTTAGGCCAATAGAGTTGACCCATAAGACTTTGTGTTGCTTAGCAAGGTGACGCACTAAATGTTGAGTTGATGACGGTAGGCCGCCAAAGTCTTCACCAAATACGATTAAATCACGCATGGTCACCTCCATGAGTCTCTAATGAATCGAATACATCGGATTCAGTCACTTCAACGGATTTAATCTGTCCGACTACTCGAGCTGGGTTACCACCTGCGATTGCGAAGGCCGGGATATTCTTTGTTACTACGCTGCCTGCGGCTATAACGGCACCTTCGCCGATAGTTACGCCGCCTTTTACAGTTACATTGGTTCCCAACCAAACGTCAGGTTCAAGAATGATGTCGCCGATTTGCTGAGGGTCATCACCTTCACCTTGCGCTCGACGTTTTGCATCTAGCGGGTGACCAGAGTATCCAAATAGAAACGCGCCGCCAGCGATTCGTACGTTGTCAGAGATAACGACTTTACCGCCAACAGCGATAGTCGACTGCCAACCGATGTCGACGTTGTTGCCAATCGATAATAGTGGGTGTTCCAAGCCTTCAAGTGGCTGAGTACAACCAGAGAATGTCGTGTGGCCAGAGATACGGCAGTTATCGCCAATCGAAATTTGCACCGGACCGCTGACGAAAGGCAGACCACCATACAAATACAGGCGCTTGCCACATTGAGCCACACGACCTTTGAAAGCCGGTGTCCAGTAGAAGAATCGCGTCAAGCCAGAAACCAAACTTACCACTAGCTTGTGCGCTTGATAGAGGCAACGATTAAGTATTTGAGGGGTAGGTAGCTCTGCGCTTCTGATGTCTTTCAAAATGAAAAACACATTTCTAATTCGAGAATTAGGATGAAACTTAAGCCAATGTTTGAATTGATGTATAGATACTGACGTCATAATGAAAATCCTCTATTTTGTTATATAGAAGTACTTTCATATACTGTGCCATTTAATAAATATAATATTTTCAACGAGTTAAAATGTGGGTTTTAGGTTTTCTCATTTTGACAGGCAGTTTGAGATACGTTTGAGACGCAAACTGTGAGCGCTGCGAGGATATAAATCGGCCAGTTGAAGCCTTGAGTCAAAAACGTACCCGACACGATTGTTCCAATCAGACCTGCATAGATCGCATAGGCGACCGCATTTAGTTCAGGTGCGATTTCTGTGGTTGAGTTTTTTAATCTGGTGAGTGTGGATCGGGAGGTTTTGATCAAAGAAACGATAAGGCAGACAAAAATGATAAGACCAATGAAGCCAGTCTCTGCTAACACACCAAACCACGTACTGTGAACGGCGTGATTCAGTCCGTCCCAGTGCGAACTGTAAAAGAAGTAATTCGAGAAGAAGTTGTTCAACCCTACGCCAGTCAGTGGATTCTCAACCGCCATTTTTACTGCCGCTTCCCAGGCATATATTCGACCCATTGCAGATTCATCGATACCTTGTTCAGCGGCACCACCAGAAGCTCTGTCTGAGATCCCAGCAACTAAATAGAGCGCCACGGCCGCGATGGTTCCTACGGAGATTAACAGGACTTTAGAACGAACTAGTTTCCACGCAAAAATACCAATCACCGCAATACAACCCAGTAATCCGCCACGGCTTTGAGTCGCAATAATGGCGGCGAGCAGTAACAAACAGACTAACCCGCTGATTAAACGTTTGGACCGTGAGATGCCAGATGTGGTGGCTTGGCTTATCGTAAAGGCAAGGGGGAACATCAGTACCAGTGCTAAGTCGTTAGGGTCACCTAACATAGAGCCAAAATCGCGCCCAATAGTTACGCGCGAGCCTTCAACAAGCCCAATACCATTTACTGAGTTGTACACGGCAATAAAACTGACTAAAGCGCCTGCGTAGATAATCGTCATCGCGGTTTTTGCAAGATTTTCCGTGGTGTTTACTAACCAAGTAATCGCCAGCGTCATGACGATTATTTTCCAATAAACACCTTTGAATTCTGCAAATGCTATGGGCCTGTTAGACGCGAAGATAATACCAATGAAAACCAATACCCAAAATATGGCGAGCCAATTTAAACAAGGGTGCCAAAAGATTTTTAGCTCTTTACTGATTAGTGCATGCCAGATCAGAGCGGACAGGGCACCTAATGAAAGCATCAGCGGTATTTTTAACGAATAGAGTTGAGGTATGGCTTCGTGAATTCGGAAAAATGAAAAGACAACGAACAGTAGAACTAGCCAGAATGTCTTGTTTAACACGAATAACCCAGCTAATGGCACAAGAGCGAGCGCTACAATGACAGCAGGGTGAGGCACAAAGTACCAAACAATACCAAGCCCAACACACAAGGTGCTGATAGTGATGATGACTGGCAATCTATTGGCTTCAGGGGTGAGCATTGTAATCTCTATTGCTGAGTAAACTATTCATGGCAGCTCTCTATCGTTATACATTTGAAAGTCGTATCTAATGCGTGATGTTAAAGGTTGCAAAGCGAGTGCCAGTTATGCATTTCATTTAACCAACTGATTTAATGATGGATTATGGAGTAAGACTATAATCTTAAGTTGAGATTTGTCATTTTGAGAATCAGTATAAAACTGACTAAAACGGCCAAATTATCAAGCTAAAATAACCAGTTATCTACTAAGACTAGGATTAACGATCGAGTTGGTAGATTTCCAACAACTTCGGGACAACAGCTTGTGGCGAATATTGGTGTTTGACCGTTTCTATCGCGTTACTTCTGAGAGAGTCACGTTGTTCAATCGACAATGATATCCACAAAGATAAAAACTGTTCTAGTTCAGCTTCTGAATTGGCGAGGTAGCCGTTAACTTGGTGCTCGATGAGTTTAGGCAAGTTACCAACTGAGGTGGCGAGGACAGGAATGCCGCGAATCATGGCTTCTAATGCCGCCATAGGTAAGCCTTCAAAGCGGGAAGGGATGATTAACAAATCGATTTGGCTCCAAACGTCGTCCATATTGGTTTGATGCCCATGAAAGGTAACATTATCAGGCTGCGATTTAACTAACGCTTCCATTTCTGGCCCGTCACCAAAAAGCTCAAACCGAACATCAGGAAACGGTTTGGCTAATGCGACAAATCGATCAGGCGCTTTTTCGTGGCTTAATCGTCCCACAAAGCCAACATGGAATGGGCTTGATGAAGGGGACTTTGTTAATCCGGTTGGGACCTTAACAAAGTTATTCAATTGATGGGTTTTACTCGGCACTTTCGCTTTAATCTTCTCACTGACCACGAGCGACTGATCAGAAAGAAAGCTGCTGTAACGGTCGAGCCAGTCATAAAGCCATACTTTGCCTGTTGGGGTTTCACCTGCATGATAAGTGGTGATTTGTTTGGTGTTGTTTAAACGAGGTGGGAGCTTTATTAGTTTGCTGACCAAACTGGCTTTGTAACCATGAGCATGGATAAGTCTTGGCTCATAATAATGAGCTGCACGTTTAAGCTGTGTCGCGCTATTGCCGCTTGAATCTGCAGAGTATGAGGCTAAATCGGAGAGGTAACTATAAGGGATGCTCAGCGCATTCAACTTTTCAACGATGATCGCTTCAGGATTAAACTTAGTCAAAAGAACGATTCGAATAGCCTCTGAATACTGAGCGCTTTCAGATATCAGGCCTTGTGCTAACTCTAAAACATGCGTTTCTATGCCTCCAAAAGTTTGGCTGTCGATCAACAGCCAAATCTCGTGAAGGTTTACGTTGAGTACACCTTGGCTAGGCTTGATTGTACTCATCTTCCGATTCCCAAGCCTGTTTCTTACGATAAACAGTAGAAGGGCTAAGTTCTAACAGCACGGCAGCGTTTAACACATTCCCATCGCAATGATTGATGGCATGTTGAATAGCTTCGCGCTCTATTTGCCACATTGGACGAATAGCACCTTCGCTTGTTGTAAATGCGGGCGTCATCGGATCGTTGTTAGCGGGGACAACTGAGGATTGCTCCAACTCTTCCGGTGTAATAGGTGGCAACTTAGCTTCTGGTGCTTCCACAACAGCAGCTTGGGGCGCAGCTACTCGAATAGGTGTCACTGATTTCGTGGCTTGAGCTGCGTCTACTTTATTAATCGGAGGCGGTAACATGTCTTTGGTCACGCTCGTTTCATTGTTCAACACCACGATGTTACGGATGATGTTTTGCAACTGACGTACGTTGCCCGGCCACGCATAACGTTTAAGTAGATTCTGCGTTTCTTTGTCTATTGATTTGAACTTCTTCTTGTCTTGCTTCGCGTACAGCTTCAAGAAGTGATTAGACAGGGTGACAATGTCACTTCCTCGTTCACGAAGCGGTGGCATCTCGATAGGCACAACGTGAACACGATAGTAAAGGTCTTCTCTAAAGCGTCCTTCTTCTACCTCAACCAGTGGATCGCGGTTGGTCGCACAGATAATTCTGACATCCACTTTAATCTCGCGGTTGCCACCGAGTGGGGTAAACGTACCGGTTTGCAAAAATCGTAGGAGCTTCTTCTGCATCTCCAGTTCCATTTCACAAAGCTCATCGAGAAATAGGGTGCCGCCATGCGCTTGCATTGCGGCACCTTTACGGTCGGTTGTCGCACCGGTAAATGCACCTTTAACGTGACCGAAGATTTCACTTTCCATTAGGTCTCGAGGGATAGCACCACAGTTAATAGCAACGAAGGGCTTACTGTTGCGCTGGCTCTCTTGGTGAATCGCTTCCGCACACACTTCTTTACCCGTACCACTTTCACCGTTAATAAACACGCTGGCGGTAGTTGGTGCTACCGAATCGATAATTTTGTAAACCGCTTGCATAGGTAGGCAAGAGCCGATGAAATTATGAAAGCGGTCACGATCGAACTTGCTTTGCATGTCATCGACAAGGTTCTCTAGCTTAGCTCTTTTTAGATGTAAGCGAACAGAGGTCTTTAGTCGGTCGGCTTGAATGGGCTTCTCTAAGAAGTCTTCCGCACCGCGCTGGATAAGGTCTACAGCAATGTTTACTGAGCCATGTGCCGTCGCGATAATGACGGCGGTTGGTATTTCGTTCGTACTAATCCAATCTAAGACTTCTTCCCCTGGCATGTCGGGCAACTTAAGGTCGAGAATAACAAGCTGTGGAGAGTGCCTTTCAATGAAGGTCTTAGCTTCCACGCCGGTTTCGACGTGGAAGATATCGTAGGGCTCGTCCTTTACGTACTGCTTGTAGAGTACGGCGAGTGAGGTGGAGTCTTCAACTAACAATACCTTAGGGCGCATTGTGTATTCCTTTTGAAACTTTATCCTAACCAATCAATAACATAGTGATATGGAACCATCAATACGAGTCTTGTGTATTTGTTATCTACCGCATGCAATCTTTTAAGGCGCGGTGTGTAGAATTTCCCGCATTGCTACTCATACTGGTTCGCATCTTTATGGGGACTATATTAATAACGACTATGTTGAGTTTTTATCTGAACATCCAAAGTTAACTGAAGCCTGCCTGTTTCCTGTCAAGCAAGGCTTTGATTGAACGCTC
This sequence comes from Vibrio sp. 10N.222.54.E6, assembly GCF_041473955.1. Taxonomy (NCBI): domain Bacteria; kingdom Pseudomonadati; phylum Pseudomonadota; class Gammaproteobacteria; order Vibrionales; family Vibrionaceae; genus Vibrio; species Vibrio sp. 10N.222.54.E6. Next base: position 29,050 of record NZ_JBFRTD010000042.1, read on the forward strand.
TGCGAGTTCTAGTAATTCGTCAACTTGCAGAAATGCCGCATCGTGACTCTGTTCTAGACACTGCTTCTCTAAAGCGCGAGCTAACTCACCCAAAGGGCGATTACCTAATGAGAGTGCGGTGCTGCCAAGAGTATGAACCTCGAACTCAAGTGTTTGAGCGTCGTGCTGAGCGACAGCCTCTTTTATGGCGACCAAGCGTGTTTGTGATTCTTCGACATAATGGTCGATCAAGATCGGGATAATATCCGCACTTGTATCTCGAATCATTTGCTCTAGAACGCTTTCATCAACAAGCTCGCTAACTTCTTGTGAGTTTAGATGTGCAGCTGTGTCTGACGCTAAAGTGGAATTCATCAAACTAAGTCCTTTTGTTGAGCGTAATATCCGTGAGTACTATTAAGTTTTAGTCATTTTCTAGAATAATTTCAACTGCTTGCCTTATAAACAAAGCAATTAATTGCCTTCTCGCCCGAATTGCCACTATGTTTGTGACAAACCTAACGAACTGATTTAAATTTGTTTTCTCTTATGAAATATAAACTTAGGCACCTATTAGCCTGGGTACTAGTAAGCTTAAAGGGGAGAGTGCAGGACAAAGCGAGGCCGATACACATAAAAAAGACCACTGCAGTTACTAACAACAGTGGTCTTAGAGCAGGTTAACTCGCTTGGGCTAAGCTAAGTAGCTATAACCCACATCCCTATAACCCAAATAGCGATAATTTAAACAGCCGTGCTTTAAATATCGAAAAGTAGAACTACGAAGCTTTATCAATCTTTGGCTTTGGGTCGGTTTCTACTTCTTCCTCGCTACTTTCAGAGAAGATATCAGCAACAGCGCTTCTCTCTAGTTCACCTTTTAGGTTACCGTCCTCATCAACAACCGGAAGAGAATAGTCACAAGACATAGTGTCTGGTAGCACTTCTTCAATCACCGCATCAGGCAAAATGGCTGGAACTTCTTCGTATATCTCTTCACTGAAGTCATGCACCGATGAATCTTCAACTGCATCCTGTAGGCTCTCTTGTGTGACTAGACCTTGATAGCCTTCATCCGTTACGTGATAAGCGTAGTCATTTTTCAGCATCTTCATTTGTGCCAAAGCACCTTCAATCGTTTCAGATGTGATTCGATAGAGAGGGGGCTGCATAACGGTTTCAACGGTCAATGCACGAGCACGGTTTACGTCTTTAACGAATGCCTCTACATAGTCATCGGCTGGATTCAGCAGAATCTCATGTGGTGTACCTTGTTGTACCAACTCGCCATCTTTCAAAATTGCGATTCGGTCGCCGAGACGAAGTGCTTCATCCAAATCGTGGGTGATGAAAACAATCGTCTTATGAAGCTTCTCTTGCAGTTCAATGAGTTGATCTTGCATTTCACTTCGAATCAAAGGATCGAGCGCTGAAAACGCTTCATCCATTAATAAGATTTCAGCATTAGTACACAGAGCTCGAGAAAGACCAACACGTTGTTGTTGACCGCCAGAAAGCTGGGCAGGGTACTGCTTGCCGTAACCTTTCAACCCCACCGTTTCTAACCACTCATTGGCTTTCGCTAAACGGTCTTCTTTTTTGATACCTTGTACTTCCAAACCGTACGCAACGTTTTCTACCACGGTGCGATGAGGCATTAAGCCAAAGCGTTGGAATACCATCGACATTTTATGACGACGGAACTCTTCTAATTGCTTGGTATTGAGGCTCATCACATCGATGCCTTCAACCATGATTTTACCTTGAGTCGGATCTATCAAACGGTTGAAGTGGCGAATCAAAGTCGACTTCCCTGAACCAGAAAGCCCCATGATAACGAAGATTTCGCCACGGTTAATCTCAAGGTTAATCTCTTTCAAACCAACGGTATGACCCGTGTCAGCAAGAATCTGGTCTTTGTGTTCGCCGTTCTGAACTCGGTTCATAACAGACATCGGTTTCGGTCCAAACACTTTGTATAGGCCACTAATCTCAATCAATGGTTTAGTCATGCTTGAGTCCTCCTAAATGCGCATTGGTTCTTCTTGCGTATGCCTGTGAAGCGCGGTCAAAAAGAATTGCGAGGGCAACAATGGCAAAACCGTTCATCAAGCCCAATGTGAAATATTGGTTGGTGATGGATTTAAGAACTGGTTGTCCTAGGCCTTTAACACCAATCATTGATGCGATAACAACCATAGACAGTGCCATCATGATGGTTTGGTTGATACCCGCCATGATCGTTGGCATTGCTAACGGTAGTTGAACACCCCATAAGCGTTGCTTTTTGCTCGCACCAAAAGCGGTAGCCGCTTCCAATACTTCTTTGTCGACTAAGCGTATGCCTAGGTTGGTTAAACGAATCACAGGTGGAATCGCGTAGATAACCACGGCGATTAGCCCTGGAATCTTACCGATGCCGAGTAGCATTACCACTGGGATCAAGTAAACGAATGCCGGCATGGTTTGCATGATATCAAGCATCGGCGTAACGATAGATTGCGCTCGATTCGAACGAGCCATCGCAATGCCAATCGGAATGCCTAAGAATATCGAAACCAAGGTACACACAGTGATGATACTAAGCGTCCGCATGGTGTCTTCCCACATACCAAAGTAACCAATAAGGAGCAGGGAAGCGACACAACCTAAAGCCAGTTTCCAAGAGCGACTCGCGGCGTAGACAAGGCTTGTACAAACAGCGAGGACTATAATCCAAGGGGTTGAGATAAGAAGTTTTTCAAACCAAACCAGGAATGAAAGAAGAGGGTCAAATAGAGATTCAATCATTTCACCGTATTCACGAGAGAATTCACGGTATGCGCCATCTAGCGTCTTTTTTATGGTTCGTAAATCAGCGCGTTCCATCTCTGGAAAGGTTGATAACCAATTGGTGTCAGCCATTTTATATCCTTATAGTTCGGAGCCACTTGTTCATGCGATGAGGTAATCGCCTATGAAAAGGGCTCCGAATCATGAATAACATCAAGTATAGCGACGTTATTTCTGTTCTATTGTTGAAGCGTAATTACTTGTTGTTAAACCAAGCTTTTACAGTTCGGCTTCAACTTTCTTAGCCACTTCTTCAGAAACCCATGGGTGCCATACTTCTGGGAATTCACTCAAGAAATGCAGACTTGCTTCTTCACCATCGGCTTGGTTGTCTTCCATCCAAGCAAGCAGCGAGTTCATTTTGTCGTTTGTGAAACCACGTTTAGTGAAGTAGTCATAAGCTTCAGGTGCACGTGACGCAAAACTCTCAGTGGTGATAGTGTGAACGGGTGAAGGCGGGTACATGGTCGCTTTAGGTGAATCACAGTCTTCTTTGGTGGTACAAGTTAAGAACTCTTGTTCATTAACACCACTACCAAAGTCAACTTTAACCATGTCGTATTTGCCTAGAACGGCAGTTGGCGCCCAGTAGTAACCAAACCAAGCTTCTTCGCGCTCATAAGCTTTTGCGATAGAGCCAGATAAGCCGGCACTCGAGCCTGGATCAACAATCGTGAAACCACTGTCTTCCAGCTCAAGAGCGTTAAACAAGTTTCCGGCACTGATCTGACAGTTCCAGCCTGCTGGGCAACTGTAAAATGCTGATGTATCTGGGTCTTCAGGGTGCTTAAATAAGCTAGCGTTTTTACGTACACCTTCGATGGTTGCCATCTCTGGGTATTGTTTAACTAAGTAAGCTGGAACCCAAAAGCCTTCTTCACCGCCATTCACAAGTGCTTTACCTGCATAGCGAAGACGTTTTTCTTGGACACCCTTGTCCAATGCGTCTTTTAAGCTGTTGCTCCAAAGTTCAGGTGCAACATCAGGCTGGCCTTTTTCAATCATGGATGTGCCTGTTGGCATAGTGTCGCCAGGGATAAGTTCGGCATCACACCCATAACCATGTTCTAGGATGAATTGGTCGATATTGGCGATCAGTGTTGCAGAGTTCCAGTTCATATCTGCGATTGTTACGCTGCCACATTCTCCAGCGTTAGCATTACCGCTGGCTGCTGCTACTAACAAAAATACGGAGCTTAACTTGTATTTCATATTGAGTTTCCTTTCTCTTTAATAATACAACTAAGGTAACCAAGGTAAATTGATTATCTAAATTGCTCGATGGTGATCCTTTCCGTGTATTTGAACCATTTGAGCAGAAGGAGGGATGGGTGAAGTGTGAATAGATAAACGTGCAAAGTCAGTGAAGTGTGATTTGCCAATTCATCCACTGTGTTTCAACAGCCATCGGATAACTTTGTCAAACTATTACAAATTCGTCAAAAACCACCTCTATTTATAATCTTAGGGAATAATCGTACGAATTCCATCTTTGATGCGATTTACATGGCACTTTAACCGTCTGTGTCACATTACCGATAAAGTTAGGCATGGGCGGTTGATTTTTGAAGGGTTTTAAAGGTGGTAAGACCATGTCTGAAGTGCGTGAAATGCGCTGAATGGTTTTTAAAATCGTAGTTTTAACAATAATTTCGTCAAAAATATCCAACTTGGTTTTAGAGTGTTTTGGCGTGAGTCCAATAGGCACTGTGGCTGTCAGGAATTAATGACAGCCATGCAGTTGCACAAGAAAGCTATAGTTGTACAAAAAAGCTATCGTGGCACAGAAAAGTTACATCGGTAGGTTTAAAAACTCATTTTGGTAAAGCTTATTGGCCAAGCTATCGCGAAGTTTAGTTGGAAGGAATTTCATGCGATTGATTTGTCTTACCAACTCTTGTGCAAAGCTAGGTGTTTGTTTCATGTTCATCACACAACCCATAAGATTGATACTCTGCGCATCAAGCAGCTTTTTCGCTTGCTCTAGGTGGTGACTAGAGGTTTCACCATAGGCGACAACCATCAATGTACTATCACAAGCACTCGCGACAGATTGCGCCGGAATGTTGCCTTTGTTTATGTTGAGAAGTGGTGAGGTATCAATGATGACTCTATCGTATTTGTCTAACCATTTGTTCACCACTTTTTGTAACGTTGTCGGATCTTTATAAGCCAATTGCGTTGATGCAATTTGTGGAGCAGGGACACCGATAAACGTACGATGAGACTCGACATGTTCAATTAACTGTCCCTGTTGATTGTCTTCCAACATGTTCAAATCTTTAAAAGCAGGATTGTATAAGTTGAGGTCAACATAAAGCGTAGAATGACCAGCAAGGAGAAAACGCTCGGCTAATGCAGTTGCAATAGAGGTTACCCCGTCACCTGAATGACAGGCAGTCACGCAAATCGATTTCTGTCCGTTAAGTTCAGAAGCTAGATACAGTTGTTCTACTTCTGCTTGGATTGCTGAAATAGTCATTATAAAGCTCCTATTAAGACGATCATTGTTGTTAGACGTAATATGTCTTCTAGACCTACACGAGCTTTTTCCATAAAGCTCTCACGGCGATCTGGGATGTAGATAGTGTCACCAGCGCGCAGTACTGGTAGGTTGTAAATATTGGCTGTTTTGCTGAATTCAACAAGGTCGAAGGTACGAGCTTGGCCTTGGCAACAAGACATATTCACAATGGTAATTTTCTCTACGTAAGCATTGTCGGTAGGGCCTGCCGCTTCTGCCAATATATCTAAAATGGTCATGTTGTCGTTAAACACATAGCGACCTGGGTTGTTAATCGCACCAAGCACACGAACGGTTTCTTCTTTCGGTGTATCTAACCAGTTTTTACCTTTCTCTGGGATATAAATAGTGTCACCTGTGGTTACATTTGGCAGTAACGATTCGTCACCGGTTTCGAAGTACAACGATAAATTGAGTTTGCTTACTTTAGAGTAGGTTTTATCACGGTGAGTCACACGCACGTTGTGTATATCGGCATCCTTAGTAGGCCCGTCAGCTGCAGACAAAATGTCAAGAAAGTGCATGTCTTTGGTGAAGCGGTAACGACCCGGTGCATTCACTTGTCCAAAAATGTAGATCGAAGCATCAGAGCTTTGACGTACCCATTGAGATTTATTGTCTGACGGATCTTGTGGCAAGTCGTGGACACGGACGATAGAGCCTGCACGAATTTGTGGCATCAGATCTCGTGGCGCACCATTTCTGATGAAATCATCAAGATTAAACACAACCAACTTTCTACCCGTCACGACTTCAATTTTCGATGTGTCAGCGCGTAGCGTGGGGCCGCCGACGTGTGCCAATAATCCCATGAAGTTCATTTCATCTGACCATTCTATACGACCAGGTCGATTCACCTCACCAATCACGTTAACTGCTCTGTCTGGTGCAATCTTTAACCAAGATTTCTCGTTCATGTCGGTTTTCTCAGGAACAAAGATCGCGTCACCGGCTTTAATATTCGGTGGGTTAGAGTTAGGCAAGCCTTCAGTGTAAGCCGCTAAATCGAATTTAAGTACTCGACCATCCGCTTTGATTACGCGTATTTGACGCGACTCTGCAAATCGAGTTGGGCCGCCAGCATTGGCAAGGATATCCATGAAGGTAGCGTCTCTCTTTCCTTCAAAAGCGCCAGGGGCAGCGACTTCACCCATAACGTAAACCATGTTTGCGCCGGATTTGATCTCTTCCTCTTGCTTCGGCACAAAAATCGTTGCACCTGGGCGTAAGATTGGAAGTAGGCTTTCGTCACCAGAATCCAAATAACGCTTAAGGTTGAACAGCGTAGGCGTGTTGTTTGAAATTACTCGGATTTGCTCAACACTGGCATAACGAGTAACACCGCCCGAGCGCATTAGTACGTCGACAAGATCGGTGCTCTCTTTATAAGTGAACGACCCCGGTGCATTTACTTCGCCAAATACTTTAATTGAATTGCGAGAGTCAGCACTGTCACCAGAGTTAGCAAGCTTTGCTGCATCGAACTCTTGTTCAATATTGCCTACTAATGGCGATGCTGGAACAAAAAGCGAATCCAGTGATTGCAGATTAGGTAGCGATGATTCGTCACCTGAATCAAGGAAACGTTTGTAGTTAAACTCTTTCTTGTCCGCGCCTCGCTTAAGAATCAATTTGTCCAGTTGTGCTCCTGGACGTAATCCACCGGCTGCGTAAAGCGCCATTTGGATGCTAGAACCCAATGCCAGTGTGTATTCGCCAGGCTGTTCGACATAACCCTGAACGTAAATAATGATTTGTTGTTCTTTGACGTACACCGAAGCGTTCGAAAGATCTTTATAAGCGGTAGCCAGTGATTCTAGAACGACTTTGTTAAGTTGCTCACTGTCATAACCGGCAACAAATACGGCGCCAACTTCAGGAAGGGTAATGCGGCCACGTTTATCCACTTGGAACCCTGTGTTCAACGTACTTTCACCGGGTACGTTAACTTGGATAAGGTCACCGACTTGAACCGCGTCTGAAAACTCTTCGCTCGCATTCACGACACTCGTAAAGCTTAACGATAGGGTGATGATAAAAGCGATCAATAATTTCATAATCCACCTCCCATTTTCTCGGCATTTTTAGGGGAGATAATTTCGATACTCACTCGGCGGTTAGTTAAACGCGTACCGTCTGATTCGCCTTCAAAAAGAGGGACAGTTTCACCAACAGACACGGCTTTAATTCGCTGAGCACCTAAGCCAAAAATAGTTAGGTAACGTTCGACTTGTTTAGCACGTCCAAGTGCTAAGTCATCGTTAAATTTTTCGGTACCCGTAGCATCGGCATGACCCGTAACAACAAGGTCTAGAGATTTATGTTTATTCAGTAGTGTGGTCGCCTCGGCAAGTCTTCCCATGTACTTGGGATTGACTTCGGTAGAGTTTTCCGCGAATTGGTTGTCAACATTAAGCAGGTCATACAACTGTTCGATAACCGACAATTGCATTCTAAATTGGTTTTCATTTTTTGGTGGTTCACAGCGGGCTTGTGAGGTCACATAGTCCAGTTGGACTTCAAGTTCGTTTAAGCGTTTTCTTTGAATGACTAGGTCGTTGGCCGCATCTAGAAGCAGGCCTCCTTGTAGTTCACGAGCGATACGATTTTGCTTCTCTATCGCTTGCACAACAGCAGCGGGGAAGCACCAACGGGCGCCTTCTTGAATCAAGGCATCAAGATGTAATTTGGCCAGTTGCCAATCAAAACGTAATCCGTGTTCAGGACCAAGAGGTTCGTCTGGCATGACAGGAGAAAAGTCGGAATTTTGGTAATTAATAGAGTCATAACTTTCAGCCAAACCGCCGGTGCCTTGTTCAGGGTAGCTAGTACAGCCACCTAGAACCAAAGCAGACAGAGAAAGGGCTATGTAGTTTTTCAGTATTTTCATGCCAACGTCCTATGTTTTTACTTTTTATTATTATGTTTTGTTACTTCTAGCTTAGTGGATCTTCATGAATTTGTAGGATTTTTTGAATTTACTGGGATAGCGTGGCCAATACGTAGCAAGTTCATAATTTCAAGAGGCTGGCCAGTCACATTTTCAAGTCGCATGTTGCGCTCTCGCTCAGTTAGGCGTTTGAACATGTAAACAATTGCGCCAACACCAGATGAATCTAAAAACTCAACTTGGCTAAAATCAACTTCGATTTCAGGGTGGCCATCATTTGAGATTACATCGTCAATATCGGTCTGAGCATCACGGCTACCTGCTGCATCTAAATCACCGAAGATAGAAAGAGTCAGTGTCGTTGTATTTAAATCAATCTTACGTAGTTCCATAGCGATATCTCCTTTTGAGTATGTATGGACAGCTGCACTGAATGTGCCAACTTTTATGTTTATATTTTTCAATAGCTTAACTCGATCGCTAATCTCTATCTCATATTGAGAAAGTCGGTTTCTCAATATGAGAACTAAAAATGGGTGAACATTTGAGACTCATAAGCCATTAATTGCATGAATGAAATTGAAAGTTAAATAAGGTTGGCGTGTGGATCGCATCTTCTAGCAAAGGTTGTCTACCTACGTGTCAGAACGCTTAGGATTAAAGGCGTTTGTTGAGCACTACAGATATCAATACGGAGCAGATGATGAGATTAACTAAATTGGCGATAGCAACTCTATGGGCGTGTTCGCTTTCTTCTCATTCATCCTATTTACCTCCCGACCATTTGGTACTGGCCAATACATACCAACAAGGCATTGATGTTTCTGAATACTGGAAGAGTGAAAAGCTTGATGGGATTCGTGCTCTTTGGGACGGACAACACCTTTATACTCGAAATGGGAATCGCATTTACTCACCGAAGTGGTTTACAAAAAACTTACCGAAGGTACACCTTGAAGGGGAGCTCTGGGCAGGAAGAGGAAAGTTCCACTTAGTCCAATCTACCGTCCTCGATCACACACCTAGTGATGTTGCGTGGCGCCAAATAGACTTGATGCTGTTTGATATGCCAGGGGCGACTGGCGATTATCAAAAGCGCTATTACAACATATTGCATTGGGTAAGTATGATTGGAGAACCTCATGTCAGCTACATCGAACATGTACCTATTCAAAATGAAGAAGCTCTGTTTTATCAATTAGACAATGTCGATGAACGTAATGGCGAAGGTTTGATGCTCAGAAAGATCACCAGTCGTTATCAAGCAGGTCGAAGCAATGACCTGTTAAAACTAAAAAGGCATCACGATGCCGAAGCCACAGTTATTGGCTACAAAGGCGGGACAGGGAAGTATAAAGGGATGATGGGTTCGATTTTGGTTCACACGGAAGAAGGGGTTGAGTTTTATATCGGAAGCGGGTTCAGTGATCAAATGAGACTTGCGCCGCCTGAGATCGGCAGCCGTATTACCTTTCGCTACAATGGCTTTACTCAAAATGGAAAACCCAAGTTTGCGCGCTTCGTTAGAGAAAAGAGTGAGTATTAATACCAATCAGATTGTTCAGTACAATATAGTCATACACACAGTAAACGAAAAAGAGCTCTGAATATCAGAGCTCTTTTTCGTATTCAATATCAGGGATACCGGTTGAGTGAGTTAGAACTCAGCGAGAGCTAAATTCTAACTGCACATCGTCGTCTTGTTTGTGCATCCAGTGCAGACGCATACCTAGCATAATAGCTGCAGACGTTAGACCAACAATGAACCCAACCCAGAAACCGTGCGCGCCCATAGGCTCAACAATCCAATCTTTCATTCCTAAAATGTAGCCAATAGGAAGACCAAGCAACCAGTAAGCAACGAAAGTAATGTTGAAGATCGAACGCATGTCTTTGTATCCACGCAAAGCCCCTGCAGCGATAACTTGGATTGCGTCAGTACATTGATAAACTGCAGCGAACAATAGTAATTGCATTGCAACAGTAATTACCGCCGTATTCTCTGTGTACAGTAACGAAACTTGCTCTCTGAATAGTACCGTCAATGTAGCTGTCATTAGGGCTGTGACTAAACCAACAATGATTCCCACGTGTGTCGCGATTTTCGCTCCTTCAGTGTTGTTTTCACCCAACTTATGACCAACACGAATACTCACGGCGGCACCGATACTCATTGGTATCATAAATATCAGTGACGAGAAGTTAATTGCAACCTGGTGTGCGGCGACAACCAAAGACCCAAGAGGGGCAACCAACAGAGAAACAACAGCGAATAGCGTCACCTCAAAGAAGATAGCAGCGGCAACTGGAAAGCCTAGTTTAAACAAACGAATTTGTGCTTTGAGCTGAGGTTTGTGGAACGTACCGAAGATATTGATTTTAGCCAAACGCTTTGATGTTAAAACGTAAGCGAACAGCAGAGCAAACATCACCCAATATACGATAGCCGTTGCAACTCCACAGCCAACACCACCCAGAGCGGGAGCGCCAAGCTTTCCGTATACGAACATCCAGTTAAGCGGGATGTTTAATAGCAAGCCAATAAAACCAATCACCATTGCAGGCTTAGTTAAAGACATACCATCTGTAAAGCTTCTCAATGTTTGGAACAACAAAAATGCAGGGACAGCAAACATCACCGCATTCATATAACCGATGGTTTTTTCTGCCATGAGTTGTTCTATGTCCATCCACTCCAATATCAGTTGTGTCTGAAAAAGTACGCCAATGATTGGAAGGGAGATGGCAAGCGCTAAAAACGCACCTTGTTGAATCTCAAATGGAATTTTTACTTGTCTACCAGAACCATGTAGTTGTGCAACGACAGGAACCAACGCCATCAACAGACCCACACCAAATAAGATTGATGGTAGCCAGATACTTGCTGCAATCGAAACCGCCGCCATATCGATAGCACTTACACCACCGGCCATTACGGTATCGACAAAACCCATTCCAGTTTGTGCAACAGATGCGATTAATACTGGGGTCGCAAGTTTGATTAGATTCGAGGATTCTTCTTTGTAACGATGCACAAACAACTCCAAATAAGAGGGAAAATTAGAATAATAGTGTAGGAAAGGACATTCTGAAGGAATCAGAGACAATGATCTTAAGCTTCCACTGGACGAATCATAAAGAAATGTCACAATAACTGCTATGAAAAACTGTTATTAGAATGCTAAATAGGAATCTTATGTTTACAGGTATCGTTCAAGGAATGGCAACACTGGTTGCTATAAACAAAAAAGAGTTGTTTCAGACTCATACCATTGAGCTAAGCAACGAAATGGTTGAGGGATTAGCGATTGGTGCCTCAGTAGCTCATAACGGTTGTTGCTTAACGGTAACGGAAATTTCAGGAAACCACATTGCTTTTGATTTGATGCAAGCCACATTGCGATTGACGAACTTAGGCCAACTGACTGTTGGTGATAAAGTGAATGTTGAGCGAGCCGCAAAATTTGGTGATGAAATTGGCGGGCATAGTATGTCTGGCCACATTACGTTGATGGCGAACTTAGTGGATGTGATCAAGACTGAAAACAACCGCACGCTTTGGTTTGAGTTGCCACAAGAATCAATGAAGTATGTATTGAGCAAGGGTTATATTGGCGTTGATGGTTGTTCATTGACGATAGGTGAAGTGGAAGAGAACCGTTTCTCTGTACACTTGATTCCTGAAACGCTAAATCGCACTTTGTTTGGCAGCCGCGAAGTAGGCGACCAAGTAAATATTGAGTTTGATCCTCAAACACAAGCGATTGTTGATACTGTTGAGCGCGTGCTAGCAAACCAGAAGTCGTAGTAGCGGTTCATCAATAACACTTGCCCTAAAAGCGTTGACTAAGTAAAAATCGAAGATGTTAAAAAAGAGCACATTAAGTGCTCTTTTTCTATTTTTGTGTTTTTCTGGGCTAGCTTCAAAATCGAGGTGTAGCTTTAAATCGAGGTGTAGAGCCAACTCGACAAGAGAGTAGGTGTTAGAAAACTTGTTCGTCGTCTGCATCAATCGAGAGATGGATTCTGTCTCTCAATTCATCAACCTGCATGTCCAGATGAATTGCATTGCAACATGCAGGGCAATCGTCGTAAAAATCTTGGCTCCCATTAGAAGCATCCAGCGTTATGCTAATTGCATGACCACAATGGGGGCAAGAAACATGTTTCTCTGTGTATTTATGCATGGCGAATTATCCTCACTGTAACTTGTACTAATCTCAGTAGCTAACTGTGATTGGTGTTAAACGGCCTGTATCTTCTGAATACACGCCTCAGTTTGTGCTAAATACTCGCCGCCAAATTGATTGCAGTGGTTGAGAAGATGGTACAAATTATAAATGTCTTTCCGTTCAGTATAGCCAACGTCGAGTGGATTGACGCTCTGGTAACCTTCATAAAACTCTTTTGAAAACCCTTCAAACAGTTCAGTTAGCGCTAAATCACATTCATGATCGCCCCAATAACAAGCGGGATCGTAACAGATTGGCCCAAAGGCTGAGTTAGCAACATTACCGTTCCAAAGGTCGCCATGAAGCAAAGAAGGGCGAGGGTTGTGGCCTGCAAGACGCATATTCACTACATCAACAATATCATCGATATCGCCGAATTCGATGCCTTTTTCTTTTAACAATTGCAGTTGGAAGCCAATGCGTTGCTCAGAGAAAAAACGCCCCCATTTCTTATGCCAAGGGTTGGGTTGAAGGGTGCTACCAATATAATTGTCTTGGTCACAACCAAACTCTTTCTGTTCACCCCATTGATGCAATTGGGCAAGTTGAACGCCAAAGTCATAGCTATTATTGCTTGTTTCAAGCGGCTTGGTCGGCAAGTAATTAAGGATAATGAACGAGCATTCTTTGGTTTTACCAATCAGTACCAACTCAGGAACATAAACGGTAGAAGTTTCTCTTAACAAGCGTAAGTTCTCAGCTTCAATTTCAAACTTAGGTAAAAATTCTCGCAGGTTCACTTTTACAAAGTAACGTTCGTTACCATCGCTAATCATATAGCAATCGTTAATGTCGCCACCAGAAACCTTGGTACGTTCAGTTATCTGGAAGTTAAATAGAAGAGTATCTGAAAGTTGTTGAGAAATGGCCTGCCACATAGGAAATCCTCAAAGACTGAAGGTTAGAAATACTGTTTGTTTACTAGCAATAGTTTAGGATAAATCTGAGCAATTTATAGACGCACTCGTCAATGTTCTTGGCTCTTATTCAACTAATGTAGAATCAATTGGCTGATTTGTGAACTCGAACTGATTCAAGCCCTTTGAAATCAAAACAGAAATTGAGAATGATATAAGGAAATAGTTTGGAACTAATCTCACGGCATGATGATTTTCATACAATAGAATCGCAGAAATAGGTTGAGATTATTTTTCACTATATTTTAGGTGTGTTTGGTGAAGTTAGGGTGTTTTGATTGAAATTTAAGCTTAAATGCTAGCTCGGATCACTTTAATACAGTTTTTAGTAATAAAGAGATGACAAACAGACTCATATACATAGTATTAGGTAGGTACATATTAATCTGCTCTTGAGCTTAAACGGAGATTTATTGTGGTTGTAGAAACCGATGGCTATTTGGCTTTGATCGAACACTTATCATTTAACCTAGATGTCTTTACTAATAGTAATGGCGATACAGGTAATGAAAGTGTCGAAGACATCATCACTGACATGATATCAACAAACATCATGGCTATTTTCGAGCAAAACCCTGAGTTACATTCAAGCGTTCGTTTTCAACTATTGAAAGAAGCGGATTCAGTGGTGGCTGATTTAGGTGAAGTGTTAGCTGGTGTATGGTCAAAAAAAGCGACTAACGAACAAATTGTATTCTTAGATGAATACATCGCATTAGTGAAGAATCTGTTTGATACTGCGGTCGCTCAATACGACTAATTAGCTTCTAGTACATTTACTAGGCTAAACAGCGATAGGCGTTTAAATAGTACCTTCAAAGCAACTGTGTTATCAGTTAATCTTTTAATCACTATAAACGCCTAAAATGCCAAAACTTAGAGGCCCAATAAGGGTTATCCAATCTCGATATAATGACACCTTTCGATGTCGAAGCATGTAGGAATTGATTGTTTCCTAAATATACACCGACGTGTCGTACCGTCATCGATGTTTTGAAAAACACCAAGTCACCACTTATTGCCTGTCCATACGCTATTTCCTTTCCCTTTTTAACTTGATCTTTTGTGGTTCTCGGTAAGGCTTGCTGGGTCGCAGTTTGCACTGCGATTTGAACGAAAGCAGAGCAATCTACGCCTCTAAATGAAGTCCCACCGAAATGATATGGCACACCTTTCCACTGTTCATACACACTCATATACGCATTGGTCGTTGATTGCTCTAACTTTGACAGAGGCTTGTGTGCGGTTTCACTAAGCTGAGAAGGGGATGGCGTCGAGCTACAAGCAGCCAATATTGCTAAAGTTATTGTAACTACAGCCATTTTTCTGAATTTCATATGTAACTCTTCTGACAAAAAACTGAAATATAAACGTCATCAAGGACTTCTAGTATACGAACTAACTTAAGGATATCTTTTTTCGTAGTCAAACTGGATTTCACATGCCCGACACAAATTTATCAATAAAACCTTCACGTTATACATTCTCGCTCATTCAAACCGTCACCGCTGTATTTATTTCTATTCTTTTGCTCGTCATCTTTTTATCTTTGGTCAGTCTCCGAGGCGTCGATCGGGTCGGGGGCCATTTTGAAGCACTTTCGGAGCAAGCATTACCTCTTGCATTAAACAACGCCGAATTAACACAAAGCGTGTTAGAGCAGGTAAAACTTCTTACTTATAGCACCCAATCAACCGACCTAAATACGCTTAACACAACAGGCAACTCGATCGACGTGTTAGTTGCCGAAAGTAACCAAACGCTAGAAGAACTCCTCTTCATATCCCAATCTTTTCCTGACGCGATTTCCGTTGAACAAAAACAAAACTTAACCGAGAACATGGCGACCTTACAATTGATGACTAGCCAAGTGTTGTCGTCTCAAATTGAAATTCAGAATAAGCAAAACCTCATCGATGGCCAAGTCACTGAGTTTCGCTATGGTGTGAGTTCCATCGGACCTGAAATGAACCGTATCAGTTCTTTCCTTGTACAGAACAACCCAGAGGCTTCCGATGCGGCTAACCGATTCACAGCGAGTGCTTCTGCAATGGCGAACACCTTCCTAATGTTGATGATGCAATCAGACTTAGAAAAAGCGCAAGACGAATACAGAGAGCTTCGAAATCGAATTGCAGGCATTAACCTCGCGTATGATGACTTTTCTGAATGGCATCCAGACATCGTAGAGTTCGCAAGCTTAACAGCGCCTTATGAGATGGTTAAATCTGGCTTTGCAGATCACGGTGTATTAAGACAAATCCTGCAAAAGCTAGAACTTGTTGAGCAACAAGAAGCCGACTTAGCAAAAGTCATCTATCTGGCTAACACCGTGATAGGGACCTTAAATCAACTATCGAACACCGCTTCCATTTTAATTGATGAAAGCGAGTTTGTGGTCAATCAGACAATTGCGACGATAGACAAAGTACTATTTATTAGCGGATTAGTGATAACGGCCATCATTTCTATTTCATGGTTCGTATTGCGTCACTGGGTGAACAAAGGACTCAGGAACATTACTCAACAAATGAGCTTACTCGCGGAACACGATTTTTCAAAACAGAGTCAATTAGTTGGCCCATTGGAATTGCAAGTTATCGCATCAAAACTTAATTCTGTTGTCGATTCAACCGCTGATTCGGTGCGCTTGGTAACACGAAACTGTGAAACGCTTTATCAAACAGCGGAAGTCAGTCACGATGCCGCAGAGCAAACTAACTCAAGCTTACACGAGCAAAATGAATCACTTCAGAACATGATTACCACCATTACAGAGCTTGAAGCATCTATTGGTGAAATTGCACGTATTTCTAACGCCTCAAATGATGACGCCCAGCTTGCTGAAAATGAGTCAGTGACAGGGAGTCAAGTTGTTGGACTTAACCAGCAGCGACTGCATGCACTAGAACACTCTTTAAGCATGAATGAAGAATCGATGGCCGACTTAGACGGACGTGTTAAACAGATTCGCGAAATGGTCGACATGATCAGCGGCATTGCTGACAACACTAACTTACTCGCATTGAATGCAGCAATAGAAGCAGCTCGAGCAGGAGATCAAGGCCGAGGCTTTGCAGTGGTCGCCGATGAAGTAAGAAAACTAGCCAGCGATACTTCCCAGCAAACCACTAATATTCGAAATATGATGAATGAATTGGTGGCAGCCGCTGATCGCTCACGGGCGTCTGTAACAGAGTCGAGAAGCGAAATGGCGAATGCACTGGAAACCAGTGGCGATGTAAAGCAGGCCTTCGAGAAAATCGAATTCGCGGTTAGCCAGATTAAAGGACGTGTTGAACAAATCATGGTGGCGACTGAGCAACAGGCACGCGCAACGGTGGATGTGACACATTCGATCACTCGTGTTTCTGAACAAGGCGAGAATACTAAGTTACAGCTTGAATCCATGATCGAGAGTTCAGAGCAAGTCGGAGAGATAGCAGGACACCAACAAGCTATGCTTCATAAGTACGTACTGAAATAAACAAGCGTCCTCAAATAAACGAGCTTGCTGAGTTAAGCCTGGCAGCATAATAGTTGAAGCACTAGCTACGCTTAAATTCCGATTGATACAGAAACGCCCTTAAGTTTTCATAAGAATCTAAGGGCGTTTTGCTTTGGTATTAAGCTTGGTTTGTTATGGAGACGGGTTTGTTATAGAGACAGGTTTGTTATTAAGATAGGTTTGATCTCAATATAAACTGAGACTCAACTGAATTCGAACCTAGTCTTTCGTTGTCGGGAATCGTGCAAATGGCTGACGTAGCATTAAGTCTAACCGTTGCTCTTTACCATCTTGAATCTCTGGAACGCCAATCTGAACGTTATCATGGCCAAGCTTAGGTTGAGCGCGATAGGTTTTGAACCAAATGTCCCACACCGATAAGAAAAAACCAAAGTTTGAGTGCGTTTCCTTAACAATGACCGAGTGATGAACTCGGTGCATGTCTGGTGTCACAATCACTTTTCTCAATCGCTTATCAATCCACAGTGGCAGATGCGCATTGCTGTGGTTAAACATCGCGCTGGCGTTAAGAACAATTTCAAAGATGACAACAGCGATGACAGGTACACCAAGCGCGATCACTAAACTCACTTTAATCAGCATTGAAAGAATCATCTCAATTGGATGAAAACGAGTTCCGGTTGTGACATCAATATCTAGATCTGCATGATGAACTCGGTGCAACTTCCATAGCCATGAAACACGGTGAAACACCAAGTGCTGCAGGTAAATAGCGCAATCTAACAGTAAAACACAGATGAGGATGCTGAGTTCTTTAGGAAGTGACAGGGTATTGAACAGACCCCATTGGCTTTCTTGTGCGATAACCGCCGCTTGAAATGCTGCGATTGGAATTAGAGTGGCTAATAGAAAACTGTTTAAAGCAACCAACGCAAAGTTGTTTCCCCAACGAAACCATTTACTCTGAGTCAGCGTTTTACGTGGAAAGCGGTACTCCCAAAGCGCACATGATCCAAAAACGACAATAAAACAAACAAGGCGAAGCAGGGATGGGTCTTGCATGGGAATTCCTTCTATCATTCTAGGGTCACTGTAAGTACAATCGTGCCACTTTTCTAGATCTATCGTTATTGTCCATGAGAATCCACGCTTTTCACCGTTTATATCAACACCGTTTATCCATTGCTACTAAGCCGTTTAATGCGCGCGGGTGTAAAGTAGTGCGATGTGAGTTCTGTAAAATCAAACAAGACAGCTGTATCTGTGAACATCAACCAGACGTAAATACGAACGTCGCGACCATGTTGATCTTGTCAGATAACGAAATATTGAAACCAAGTAATACAGGTCGATTGATTCTCGATACAGTAAAAGACAGTTACGCTTACCTATGGCATCGCACAGAGCCCAATCAGGAAATGTTGGATGTCTTAAAAGATGACAACTATCAACCTGTCGTAGTGTTCCCCGAAGACTATACAGATGACAAATCGCGCGTGGTTCAAAACCTGCCACAAATGCGTGACCCAAACAAAACACTATTGCTGATCTTTATTGATGGCAGTTGGCGTGAAGCGCGACGTATCTTCCGTCGTTCAGAGTATCTGCAAGACTTACCTGTGTTGTCGATTGAACCAGAATCGGTTTCCCAATATATGATGCGTAAGTCAGACAACGAACAACATCTCTCGACTGCAGAAGTGGCGAGCTTGGTTTTGAAACAGGCTGGTGAAGAGCAGGGTGCCAAGACTTTACAGCTATGGTTTGAGACATTTCGGGAAAGTTACATGTTAAGTAAGACACGTTATAAGTCCGATCCGACCAAACCAAGTCTGAACGCTTTCATAGAGCACACCAAAAGTGAGACGTCACTCTAACCTTTAACCGCTTTGTGCTGACTTGTTGTTCAAACAGACTCGATCACGAGATAAGTTTGTTATCTATCACGGTTTGTAGGGGGAGTGTTATGGATAATGCTCCTTAGTTGTTTAATTTAAAAATTTTATTTGCCCTAATTTAGGGAAAAATTGGAGAGATTTCATGTATTACGGCTTCGATGTTGGCGGCACAAAAATAGAGTTTGGTGCATTCAATGAGAAACTTGAGCGAGTAGCAACAGAACGTGTTCCAACACCAACAGACGATTATCAATTACTGCTTGATACGATTGCTGGTTTAGTTAAAAAATACGACAACGAATTCTCTTGTGAAGGCAAAATTGGCCTTGGTCTTCCTGGCATGGAAAACGCAGACGACGGCACTATGCTGGTTGTTAACGTACCGGCTTCAACAGGTAAGCCACTACGTAAAGACTTAGAAGCGCTTATTGGTCGTAGTGTAAAAATCGAGAATGATGCGAACTGTTTTGCGCTTTCAGAAGCATGGGATGATGAACTTAAAGATGAACCATCAGTTGCTGGCCTAATTCTAGGTACTGGCTTCGGTGGCGGTTTAGTTTACGAAGGCAAAGTGTTCTCTGGTCGTAACCACGTTGCTGGTGAACTGGGCCATATGCGTCTCCCTATTGATGCTTGGTTCCACCTCGGCGACAACGCACCGTTATTAGGTTGTGGTTGTGGTAAAAAAGGTTGTTTAGACAGCTACTTATCAGGTCGTGGCTTCGAATTGATTTATGAGCACTACTTCGGTGAGAAGAAGAAAGCGATTGAAATCATCCAAGCATACAACGAAGGTGAAGCAAAAGCGGCTGAGCACGTAGATCGCTTCATGGAGCTATTGGCTATCTGTTTTGCGAACTTGTTTACGGGTCTTGACCCACATGTTGTTGCACTGGGTGGTGGTCTTTCAAACTTCGAACTTATCTACGAAGAAATGCCAAAGCGCATCCCTAAATACCTACTGTCTGTAGCGAAGTGTCCTAAGATCATCAAAGCGAAACACGGTGATTCAGGCGGTGTTCGTGGCGCTGCATTCCTTAATATTAAGTAATCGCAACTTAACGTTAAGCTAGCTAAGGTTAGATAGTTAAAAAGAACAAATAAAAATGCCGCAATCTCGAAAGAGGTTGCGGCATTTTTTATTGTTCAGTGTTTTCGTTTCTTCAGCTCTTAGCTCTAATTACAAACGAAAAGCTAGAAGCTACATATCAAGAAAAAGAGCCAGAGGGCTTACTTCTTCTTTTTACCAACACCAAGGTTGTCTTTTTGCTTCAATGTAAGCTTAGTAAAACCAAGCTTACGGAAATAGTTGTCTTGGTAGTTACGAACCGCTTTAGTATCAGAAATGAACTCAAGCTGCTGCTCAGTTTTTAGATACTCAGTGATGTCGATACCTTCAGCTGCTGCAACAGCTTCTTGGATCGTGCGGTGTTCTTGTTTCGAAAACAATAACTCTTTGTCTTCATCTTTATAAGTGTACAGAATGGTACGAGCCATGGTGCTCTCCAATATAATTATTACTTTGCGCGCACTCTACATAAAAACAGTACGCCACTCAAGATAATGATAGGAAATTACCACTTATTAGCCTCATGAATGGAATGTGTAATAAGCATTTTGTGGTATACTATTCGTTATTTTTTAATCTGGCTGACTTAAACGGAACTTATGAGCAATACGCTTTACCCAAAGATCATGGGAATTATAACGCGAATCCAGAACTACCCTGGAATCAAAGGATTAAAAGAAGTCGAAGACAGAATAACGAGTCTATGCGAAGCTAATAATCAACCGATCCCGGATTCAATCGCGCGTTTCCTTAAAGGTTTCACAAGCTATCGCCACGATAACCTTTCTGACGCTGCTGAGCATTATAAAGCCTGCCTAAACGTCATTGCTCCTGAAGAAATTCAACTATATGTATTTGTCATCGGGTTACTTGCGTCTACCCATAACATTCGTGGTGATTATCAATCAGCGTATGCTTGTTACTCAGAGACACTAGAAAACTTACACCTAGTTGATGACAATTTTAAGTCACTTATATTCTGTAATCTAAGTGACTTGCACTTAAGCTTAGAAAAATACGAACAAGCGAAGCAATATGCTCGTAAAGCCATTATTTCATCTCAAAATGCGAATCGCCTGTTAGATTGTGCTGTCAGCCATTTAAACCTAGCCTATAGCTGTGCACATACAAATGAGTTTGAGCAAGCGGTTAGCGCCATTATGGAAGCGAAAAGAATAGGCACCTCGCTTTCTAGTCACAGGACGATAGCTCTTTGTCATAGTTACCTAGGGCAAACCATGCTCTTGTGGGGAGGCTTCGATGATAGTGATGTATTAGATGCATTTTATCAGGCAGAAGAGCACTTCAAAAAATCGAGAGATGAGCATAATCGAAAAGAAAATTTGGTTTACTGGTTTCAATTCTTAGAAGGCATTGGAGAGCGAGAACAAGCAAAAGTAGGGTGCGCTTTTCTCGAACAGAATTTTGATCTAAAGAGTAGTTACCGTTCTTATGCTATCTATGCCCAAACTAAGGCGAAGCTCTTTCGAGATGAAGAGGATTGGTCTGGTTTAGCGGCACTTCAAACTCAGCATGTGGATCTTTTAGAAAAACACATGAGAAGTTATGAGCGCGAACAGAGCGAACGTATTCTAGAAGGGGTAGGTACCATTCAGAGTAAGAAGAAAAATGACGTTCTGACTCAAATGCAAAAATATATGGGTGCGCTCACTGATATTGGTCAATTCATAGCAACCGCTGCAGATTTAGAAAGCGTACTGCCTGAGATACTCCATAAGATAAATATGATTCTACCAACATCTGAGTTTGGGATTGCTATGTATGACGATAAATCAGACATACTCGACTACCGCTATTTTGTTGATACTCAAGGATTAATACCGAACCTAAAAGTAGTTTGCCAAGAGAACCAAACCATTGGTACGTATGTGATTCGCAAGCGAGCTACCGTTCATTTTAATAGCGCGACAGATGCGGCTCTAGAACCCTATATCGGTAAAACCACACAAGACGATAATTTCGTTACGTTTCGTGGCGAGCTTGATACTAACTCAATGATTCTAACGCCAATCATTCTTAATGAAAAATTAATCGGCTTTCTGTCAGTTCAGCATCATCTACCAAACCAATATCAGGAACACCACTGTCAGCTTATAGAACATTTAGCTAGCTTTATTGCCGTGTCGCTAGAAAATCAAAAGCAACGACAGCGTTTAGAAAGTGCGAATCAAACACTCGAAATCTTGAGTACTACTGACCCACTAACAGGTCTAGCTAATAGATATCAATTAGATAACATCACGCCAGTCTTAATACATAACGCTTACTACCAAAAACAATCTCTAGCGGTCCTTATGATCGATGTTGACGAGTATAAAGCTTATAACGATTTTCATGGGCATTTAGAGGGCGACGAAGCGCTTCGTATTATCAGTCGCTTACTTAAAAAAACATTCACAACCAAGAATGACTACCTTTTCAGATATGGCGGTGATGAGTTCATGGCGATTTGCTTCGGACAGAGTAGTAGTGATATTGAAAATAAGGTTGTCACTCTGCGAAAGATGTTAAATGAAGTCAAATTAGCAAACCCTAAAGCTCTCTATGCGGAACAATTAACACTCTCTATTGGTGGGGTTAACGTCGACTTAGCCAGTGACAATGTGGATCGAAACTTTAAAATGATTTGTGATATTGCAGACAAACAGCTCTATCAAATCAAAGAAAATGGCCGTAACAACTATAATTTGGTCGATTGCAGATTACTTAAAGTCGAGCTTGTTTAGTTCAACTCTGTATACAACCCCCCATAAAAAGAAAGCCCCTGATATCCAATATCAGGGGCTTCATCTATTTAGAGTATGTATTACTCTGAATTCGCTAGCTTAAAGCTAACAATCTTGTTTATTTACACACGACCTTGCAAAGGAATGATCGTCACCGTTTCACCGGCTTTTACAGTGTCTACCGCTGGTGAAATCTCGATTAGACAGTTTGCTTCGCTCATTGAACGTAGAATACCTGAACCTTGCTTACCGGTTGTTTTTACTTCAAGCACGCCTGATTCGTTCATTGAGAACACGCCACGGCTGAACTCAGTACGACCTTGACGAGAACGTAATTGCTCAGTCGCTATCGCGTTCGCTTTCACTGGTGTCCAGTTAGTTTGACCTTGTAGCTTGCGGATTGCAGGTTCTACAAAGTTAATGAACGACACCATCACGGCTACTGGGTTGCCAGGTAAACCGAAGAAAGGTTTGTCTTCAATTTTGCCGTAAGCAAGAGGGCGACCTGGACGCATGTTGATACGCCAGAAGTTAATCTCACCCAACTTATCTAACGCGAGTTTGATGTAGTCAGCATCACCAACAGACACGCCACCAGAAGTCAGAACCATATCGGTCTCTAACGACGCAGCATGAAGTACATCCATCATCTTTTGTTCGTCATCTTCGATAATGCCGTAATCAACGATGTCGCAACCTAGCTTTTGAAGCATGCCGATGATAGTGAAACGGTTCGAGTCGTAGATAGAGTTTGGCTTTTGCTCAACGCCCGGTGCCTGAACTTCATCACCCGTTGAGAACACACCCACCTTCACTTTACGCAGAACAGGGCAGGTACCGAAACCTAACGACGCCATCATACCCATTTCTGGTGCTTCGATGCGTGTGCCACGTGTAAAGACAGGTTGGCCAATTTCTAAATCTTCACCGGCCATACGGACATTTTGTCCAACGGAGATTTTCGCATCTGGGAAGCTAACTTTATCGCCATCTTGCACGGCTTGCTCACGCATCACAACAACATCAACGCCATCTGGCATTGGTGCACCCGTCATGATCTTAACAGCTTCACCTTGTTGAACGGTTTTGTCGTAGCTGTGACCAGCCATAACTTCAGCAACAATGTTGTAGCTATCCAATTCAAGATCTTCACTACGAATCGCGTAGCCATCCATTGCAGAATTAGTATTCTGTGGGACGTTGATTGGCGAGATCACATCTTCAGCCAACACACGACCGTAGCCTTGCAGTAATTCAACACTCTCTGTGAGATCAAGCGCGTCAATGCTATCAACAATCTTTTGTTGGCCCTGAGTTACGGTTAAACCTGCTGGAGAGAACGAATCACAACACACCGCGGGCGCTGCGTCTTTTGAAGATGAGCATGACGCTGCTTTGCCTTTTGTAGAGGAAAGGTCAAAGGACTGCGCGTAATCGATGATGAAATCACGAATCGCTTCTAAGTCGTTGATCGACATTTGAGGTAAGTCAGATTCAACGTGGCTATCAGCAGCAATAGCAATGATGTTGTCATCGTTTTGGTACAACCAAGGTTTACCCACTTCATCACGGTGAAGCTCGATTTTAGGGAAAGCAATGTTCTTACAGCCTTCAACCAAAATCAGATCAAGTGTGTTGGTATCAAAACGAGTCAACAGGTAATCAAAATCGGCTTCTGCTTCTGGAGTCTCAGTCATCATCACATGACGGTTACGCGAAGCTATCAGCATTTGATTTGCGCCCGCTTTGCGTAAACGGTAGCTGTCTTTGCCCGGCTTATCGACATCAAAATCGTGGTGAGCATGTTTTAGCACACCAACTTTTAAACCCGACTCTGTCAATAAAGGAAGCAGAGCTTCTAATACGGTTGTTTTGCCTGTGCCACTGTAAGCAGCAAACCCCAATAGAGGAAGGTTAGGGCGTTGTTTAGAATCTTTCATTATTGAAGCGTTCCGAATTGGGTGAGTTCTTCTGGCGTGTTTAGATTCACAAAGCAGTTAGGAGAATCGCTAAAATCGACATATTCCGTGACACACTCTTTGTACAGCAAGATAATTTTACGATCACCACGTTCCAAAAACGCTTCCAGCTTTGGCAGAACACGTTTGTGGAATAGGGTGAATACTGGTTGCTTAAATTCGCCATCATGCGCGACAAGAATGTCGCTGTCTTCTTTTACTGCTGCACAAAAACGTTCAACAAGGTCATCACTAATCTGTGGGCTGTCGCAAGGGACAAAGCCGACCCAATCTGTGCTCGCGTTTTTAAGGCCAGCATGAATGCCGCCCAATGGGCCTGGATAGTCAGGGAAAGAATCGGAAACAACCGGTGCAAATGCTTGGTAACTGTCTAAGTTACGGTTGGCATTGATGGTAATGCTGACATCTTGTTGTGACAGCTTGTTAATAACGTATTGAATAAGCGGAGAACCGTTGAGCTCAACGAGTCCTTTATCTTTTCCGCCCATACGGCTGGCTTGTCCGCCAGCCAAAATAACCCAACTAGTTTGCGTTGGAAGCAGCATAAATATTCTCTTGTGCTTTGTTCTTTTTAATAACTTGCAGAAGCGGCGATTCGGTCAAAGTATTGTCTTTAATCCACCATTGCTTCTTACATAAGTCGGTTAACGCGTTAGTTTGGTGGCTAGTGATGACTAAACTCGCGCCTCTCTGAAGAAGATCTTCGGCCATAATCACCAATCTTTCAATAGATTCTTTGTCTAAAGAAGCACTTGGTTCATCCATAAGCAAGATTGAAGGCTTAAGAATCCAAGCACGGGCCATTGCCACGCGTTGGCGCTCACCACCAGACAACACAGAAATGTGCTCATCTGCCAAGGTTTCTAAACCTACCATTCTTAATGCATTAATTATTTGAGCTCGCTTATCTTTTTGACTCTCTTTATTAAAGCGAATGCCATAAGCGACATTTTGGTACACCGAGCCATCAAAAAGGTAAGGAGTTTGGTGGAGATAGATGATGTCTTTAAATTTTAACCGAGGAAACAGGCTATGTTGCCAGCTTTGTGTCGGAGACTGAATACGGCCAGAGCTCGGCTTGATCAATCCTGATAAGATTTTAAGTAGGGTCGTTTTGCCAACGCCATTGTCCCCTTTGAGATAAATGGCATCGTTGGGGCCGATCGACAATTCGGGGATGTGGAACAAAACACGCTCTTTGTAGCGCATTGAAATTTGCTGCGTTGTTATTTTTATACTCATGACAGCGTTCCTAAGTTCTTAAATAGCCTTTTCCTCTCACACTGGAAAGGAAAAAGTTAAGGGCTAATGCCAATGCTAATAACACCATACCGAGGGCGACGCCTTGAGCGAATGCGCCTTTGTGGCTTTCCATGGCGATAGCTGTTGGGATGTTTCTTGTCATCCCCATAATGTTGCCACCGACCATCATTGAACAACCAACCTCAGTGACGATACGAGAGAAGGCAGCGATAGTTGCAGCTAAAAGAGGGAAGCGCGTTTCCCAAATTAACGTACACGCCACACGAGTCGTTGATACGCCAAGCGTGCGCGCCGTTTCAACCGCTCGGCGGTCACTGGCCTGCAGAGCGCCATGCATCATCGCAACTAGGATAGGGAAACAGATCAGCATCTGACCTAGAATCATCGCCTTTTGCGTGAACAGTAATTGCCAGTCACCTAAAGGACCAGAACGAGAGAGCATCATGTACATCAACAAGCCAATTACCACGGTCGGTATCGCTTGTAAGGTGTTGATCACCGAAAGCAGCGCCCATTTACCGGGGAATTCGGTGTAAGCCAGTAAGAAAGCCATAAGGATTGCAGGAACAATCACTAATGAGATGGCGGACAAAGATACGCTGAAGGATACCGCGACGATTTGCCACAATTCGTGGTCAAAACTCACCAGTAGATTCATTGCATCAATCGTTGTTTGCCATAGGGTCATGAAGTATCTCGTTTGAATCGATAATAGGCTTTTATCGGTAGTGTCTGATGTTAATCATAGCTGACACAAACTATTTGAGCCTGTATTGGTCAGCGATTGTTTCTAAGCTTGAATGCCTTTAAAGCAAGGCGGTTTTTAAACGTGATTATTTAGGTGGTCTCGTTGACTGTTTAGTTAAGCGTAGCGCTAGTTGGTTAGGGTTAAACCTTCAACGCTACGCTTTACTCACAACCCACGACTCATTTCTTACAACAAGCTATTCTGCGCTTGCAACCAACTATTCTGCGTTTGCAACAAACAGTTGTTTGCCGTGCAGTTTAAAGTCGTTGATCAGTTTCTGGCCTTTAGGGTTAACCAACCAATCACTGAATACTTTCGCTGCTTGGTAATTGATGCTTGGGTAGCGTTCTGGGTTAACAAGAATCACTTGGTAAGGGTTAAATAGGTTCTTGTCGCCTTGGAACAACACTTTAAGGTCAAGTTTGTTTTGGTAAGCCAACCAAGTACCACGGTCTGTCATGGTGTAGCCTTGCATTTCAGACGCCATGTTCAGAGTAGGACCCATTCCTTGACCAACGCTGCGATAGCCGCCAAAGTTTGGCTCCATCTTAGTTTGTGCCCAAATACCCATCTCTTTCTTATGAGTACCAGAGTCGTCCCCACGAGAAACAAACGTCACGTTGTTGTTCGCGATTGCTTTGAACACATCAGCTACTGCTTTTTGAGATTCAATCTTCGCAGGGTCGCTTTGTGGGCCAACGATAACAAAATCGTTGTACATCAGCTTACGAGGTAAAACGCCGTAACCTTTTTCAACGAAGTTCGCTTCAGCTTTTGGTGCGTGAGTCATTACCAAATCAACATCACCGTTTTCACCCATGCGAAGTGATTTACCCGTACCCGCAGCGAGAACATCAACCTTAATACCAGAATCCTTTTCGAACTCAGGCAATAAGTAGTCCAGTAAGCCTGAGTGGTAGGTACTTGTGGTTGTCGCCAATTTGATATGAGTGGTGTCTTCCGCGCTGCTAGCCGTGTAACTGACGATAGATAGAGCTGCAATAGTTAGGGGAATTGCTTTCATTATTATTATGTCCATTCTGTTATAAATGAATGACATGCCTCTATTTTTAAAGGGCTCAAAGAAGGGCATGTGCATAAGACGCTAATTGTTGTAATTAGGAATCTACACCTAATAAGCAAGCTTAATGCCAATAAATAGTGCATCAAATTTCATTAAATTGCTGTTATATCGAACAAAACTGCGTCATTTAGGCTAACAAAATGCATTAAAATATGAGCTAGGACAAAATGTCGCACATTGTCCCTGTCGCACAAAAGGTTAATTGGTACACTCTGTCCCAACTTTCCCCATCGGCTAATCATTATGTCTTTACCTAGTTCACCTGCATCGAACCTCAACCCAAACACATTGACTCAATATCAAGCGTTTTCCGTCTTGGTCGTGGACGATGAAGTCGGGATGCAGGCTATTCTAAAGAAGGCCCTGGGTAAGTTCTTTGGCAAGGTATCGAGTGCAGGGTCTGTTGAAGAAGCTGAAATACTGCGTTCGAGCGAACATTTTGATCTCATTGTTCTTGATATCAACCTGCCAGGACGCTCTGGCATTGAGTGGGAAGAGGCTTTTAACGACAACGACAAACGTGCCGATGTTATTTTCATGACTGGCTATGCTGATCTAGAGATGACCATATCCGCGCTTAAGCTTGGCGCTTCAGACTTCATTCTTAAACCTTTCAACTTAGAACAAATGATACAAGCTGTACTACGTTGTATGGATAAGCGCCTTGACCAAAGAATGCAATACGCATTGAAGCGTGATGTTAGCCGTCATATCAAGACCGAGTTAATCGGTAACTCAGATAAAACCAAACAGCTTAAATTGCTGATCAGTCAATTTGCACCCTCTCGAGCATCCGTTCTTATAGAAGGCGAGTCAGGTACAGGTAAAGAGCTAGTTGCACGTGGTGTACATGAAGCCAGTAAACGTACAGGGCCATTTGTGCCAATCAACTGTGGCGCAATCGCCCCAGAACTTCTTGAAAGTGAACTATTCGGGCATACCTCTGGCGCATTTACCGGCGCGAAGAAAAACCGTGAAGGTCTATTCAGAGTCGCAAGTGGTGGCACCTTGTTCCTCGACGAAATTGGTGAAATGCCACTACCAATGCAAGCAGCGCTGTTGCGTGTGTTAGAGCAACGCACTATTCGTCCAGTCGGTAGCGAGAAAGAAATTGCCGTTGACGTACGAGTAGTGGCGGCGACTAACCGAAACCTTCAACAAGAGGTCGAAAAAGGGCACTTCCGTCGCGATCTATTCTACCGACTCAATGTCCTTAAAATTGATGTTGTGCCATTGAGAGAGCGTCCATCCGATCTAATAGAGCTTGTTCCGTATTTCACTCGTCTTTTAGCAAGTGAACTTAGTGTACCGGTTCCAAACTGGGCGCATGAGGACATCTTGGCGATGAATGAATACGAATGGCCGGGAAATATTCGCGAACTCAAGAACCTAGTCGAAAGGTGCATTCTTTTAGACAAGCCACCAGCGCACTATTGGCGCGAAATTAATGGCGATCCTGCGCCCACCAGCATTTCAGTGACGGTGTCACATGGAGCGGAAATACCAAACTTGAATAACGTAGACGCTGCAGAAGGTTACCCCAACACTTGGACACTCAAAGAAGTAGAGAAATCTCATATCGAGCAACTGGTGAGTTTTCATGATGGTAATAAATCCGCAGCTGCAAGAGACCTCGGCGTTGCACGGAAAACGCTAGAGCGTAAATATAAAGATTGGAACACAGAAGGCTCTGAATATGCCGATTAGACGTCATTGGTGGTCAAAGTGGACGTTCCGGTTCAAAACCATGGTGCGTTATCGTCTGTTATTTTTGACGTCAGCGCCGATCATTTTAACTTTATGCGCTTTGGTTGCGATCACTTTGTATTGGTCTGTTCACTATACGTGGCAGGGGGCTTTGATCGATGTTGATGAGCGTTTGGATGTTGCCGACAACAGTATCCATCTAATTCAAAATCAACAGGCCTATAACGTTCAAGCATTCGCTGAGTCTTATAACTTTCGAATCAAACTTACGAGTGATATTTCAAAGGAAGAGCTCACTCGTTGGGTTTCTGAAAACAAATCTCGCTATGAGCTCGACTTTTTGCGTTGGAGAAGTGTTGAGAGCATGGGGAAAAAGCGTGAATACCTCGATCTGACACGCAAAGAATCGTTCTTTAGTGTATTGAGCCAAAATGAACTCAACGAGTTAGACCAAAACCTTGCAAGGCAAGCCGAAGTCCCAATGCTCAATAGTCAAAATGTTGAAACTCGGGGTTTAGTTAGCCGTACCGTTGTGTCGATTCGTGACAAGAATGATCACGTGATTGGTTTTCTTGATGGCGGGATCCTCCTTAATAACAGCACACAGTTAGTTGATCAGATCAGCAACTTGATCTATCCACAACGTGATGGTTTTAATCGCCGCATTGGTACGGTTACCGTATTCCTTGATGATCTGCGTGTCAGCACTAATGTGCCATTAAGCAGTGAAGACAGTGCAGGGCGCGCAATTGGTACTCGCGTTTCTCATGAGGTTCATTCAAAAGTCTTGAATCAAGGGCAAAAGTGGTTAGACCGAGCATATGTTTACGACGCTTGGTACATCACCGCTTACCAACCAATCCACGACCAGTTTGATAACGTTATTGGCATGCTTTATACCGGCTATCTAATCTGGCCACTCGTAGAGACGTATCTGACTAACCTTGGTGAAATCAGCATCACCATCATATTACTGCTGTTAGCTTCAGGTTTGATCGTACACCGTGGTGCACGCGATCTTTTCAACCCAATTGAACGCATCCATAAAGTTGTAAAGCTAGTCCAAATGGGGCAAGACAAGCGAATCGGTACGTTGGGTTTGGATGATCAACATGAACTTACGTTGCTTGCGAAACAGTTCGACAAAATGTTAGATCTGCTCCACGAGCGTAATCAAGAGATTCAACAAGCGGCGTCTGAACTCGAATGTAAGGTTCATTCTCGTACCGCCAGTTTGAAAGAGAAAACGGAAGAACTCGAACTGCACATCCAGCTTCTTAACCAAGCTAGAGATAAGCTGGTGGTCAACGAAAAATTAGCCGCGTTAGGTGAGTTAACCGCAGGTATTGCCCATGAAATCAATAATCCGACAGCAGTAATTCTAGGCAACGTTGAGCTAATGAAGTTTGAACTAGGTGACGAAGTGGCTCGTGTAGACGAAGAAGTCCACGCGATCATGGAGCAGATCGACCGAATCCGAAACATCACGCGAAGCTTACTTCAATACAGCCGACACGGTGGTGTACAAGACGAAATCACTTGGCAACATATCAATCCAATTGTCGATGAAAGTATTACGCTCGTAAAAACAGGCGCAAAAAAGAAAGGCATTGTGTATGTCTCGCAATTGAATGCTAAAACCTCAGTCGAAGTGAACCGAAACCAATTGCTGCAAATTCTAGTTAACCTGCAAATGAACGCGATTCACGCGATGGACGGACAGGGCACATTGACTATCTCGAGTGAAGATTGGGTTGAAAATGGAGTATCTCATGGGGCTATTGTTCATGTTGAAGATGAGGGCTGTGGTATTAAGGAAGAACAACTGAAACGTATTTTCTCTCCTTTCTATACCACCAAAAGAGACGGTACAGGCTTAGGTTTGTCCGTTTCTCAAAGTATTTTGAGCCAAACGGGCGGCGAAATACGAGTTGAATCCGAAGTAGGTAAAGGAAGTCGCTTTAGTATCTATCTTCAGCAAAAAGCCACACCGCAGTTATTAGTGTCTAACCTTTAGTCGTTCATAACGCGAATAGAAAAACACCTCCGCACTTAAGATAAGTTCGGAGGTGTTTTTATTTATGGCCCGTTATTTCAAACAATTACAAGCCATGTCGAACAATTACAAGCGTCTAAAATATGAAAAGCCTAATGCGCTGCCACTGAAATCTTCGGTGGGTTGATGTTGTGCTTCTTAAACTCTTTCATCACACGCAGGGTAATGTCGGTTTCAAACAATTTCTCATACGCGGTGTCCACCACATAAGCCTTACACGTCAACTGTATCGCTAGGTAGTTGTCGGTAATCGTCTGTTTAACCAGAACCGTTACAGGCTTTGGCAAGTGTATGTAACGACTTGAAGACGCGGCTTCTTGAATCAGGTCGCGGGCTAGGGTGATGTCTTCATTCATACCGACGTAAAACGGAATCACCACTTGCATGTCCAATGCGCCATAGTTACCACTGGTGGTCACTTCATTTAAGAACTTGTTGTTCGGAATAGTAATGATGTCATCGTTCAGGGTTCTCATTCGTACCGAACGTAAACCAATGGTGATGATGTCGCCGTAGTTGCCTTCGAACGTGACGCGGTCACCAACCTGAAACGGTCTGTCAATCATCACAGTGATGCCGGCGATAAACGATGCTGCCAAGTCTTTAAGCGCAAAGCCGACCGACACGGCGAGCGTACCACCAATCAAAGCTAAGATTTGGTCGTTGATTCTAAAGCTCATCATGAACACGATAAGACCGGTGCTCACGTAGATAAAGAACTGAGTAAACGATTGCAGCTTTTGTAGCAGCATTCGATATTGCACGAACTGACTACCAAAACTGGTCACTAACGAATTGATGAACTTAAGCAACAACCACATTGCGGCAATAACGATCATGGAGAAGAACACGCCGCTCCATCGCACCAAGCTCGCTATCTTAGAGATGTTTTCTACGTTAGCTAACTCTTCCGTCGCAAAGGTCGGGAAACTGACAGCACTTGCCAAGCCAACAAATAGTAGGATAAATAACTTCTTCATTTTACTTCACCAGTAGATGTTGACGATCAAGAACGTTAGTAATGTGGCGGAACCAGTGCTCGGAAATTCGAGCCTTTTCTTCATGCCAACCAATATAACCACGGCTTTCAAAGTAACGCAGAATCCCCGTTATCTCTGCCGTGCTCAGCTGTGTACATTCAGACAACACTTCTGGAGAAGCGATTTCCAGTTGTACAATAGAACGAAGTACAGCCAACATAGGTTTAGGCATATTCTCTAGTTCCTGCGCTTCAGGGACATGGAATAAACGTACTACCGCTTGATCTGTCTCTTTATTTCGGTTCAAAGAGAGTCGGAAGAAACGCAGCGCAACGGTAGGGTTGCCATCAGAGTAGTGCCACAAAATTCGATAGAAACCTTGGCGTGCACGTTCTTCTTCACTCATGTCATCTTGGTCCCATTGCTTAGGGACCACTAAGCCATCAAAAGACAACGGCTTCTCAAGCTCCGTATTGATACGGCTATTTAGAAGTTCACCCACTTGTTTCTCTGTCCAACGCGGAAGGAAGCACACCAAATCAAACAGCAGACGCTCACCACGCGCTCTATCCACAAATCGCCAACTTGATTTGGCGATCGATATCACGACACGGTGGTTCTTTTTAGAACGACGCAGAAGGTTGGTCAAACGAATCAAATCAGACAGACCGCCAACCATTGGTTTCACCAGTCGTTGAGCGTTATCTATCGCGATAAGGTAAGTGGTATTGCTCTTACGAAGGTGCGCTAATATTTGAATTTCAGTCGCTTCTTCTTCCAAGCCGATGCTCACGGCTAGATGTGCCAACAGCTCTTGGTAACCCGCGTAAGGGCAGCTTACATATACGGGCTCAGCGTTAGATACTTTGTGCAGCAAAGTATAAAGCAGCGTTGTCGCGCCCACACCACGCTCGCCTGAAACAATACAGATAGCCGGGCTGTCTGACATCAAGTAGCGAGACAGTTGCTTAACCTCGTCACCGGCATAGTCAATTAACGTGCTGTCTATATTACCCGGCAGAATGTATTCATACGTTTGATCGCCTTTGATTCGAACCAAGTTTTGCTGATTCTTATCGAGATCTGACTGCTTAGCTACTTCGATTCTAAACAGATACGCTAAAGCTTGGCTAAACAGCGTGTAGTTAGACAGAAGGGCCATAATTCGGTGTTGGAAGTTGTAAACGCTCAGCCACACGATACCAATGGCTGTCGCCAATATATTAAGTATGAACGTACCCTTACGGTTTACCGCCCAACTCACCCATACCGGACGTTCAGAAATGTGTTGAAGTGTATCGAAGACCTTCGCCCTCCATAACCTGAGCACTGAAACCGTAACCAATACAAACCAGAAAAACAGAGCACTATATATCCAACTATAAATCGTGCCTTTGCCTAGCGTAATACTTGATATTTGCAGAATCACACCCGCTACGATGAAGCTCCACACGTAACGGCGGATAGTCGATAGGCGCAGCGCGATCACTTCTTGATTGGATGTACGACCCAAACGGTAGGCAAATTCCAAAATAAAGCTGATGGCAATCGAACCACCTAGAATCCACCACGTGAAGATCTCCAGGAAAATCAAATGTTGCAGACTAGGGATACTAGAAAGCACTCTCAATGACAATGTGATGGCAATTAGCCAAGCAATCGCAATTTCAGCGCGGCTGATGTACCAAATGACACGAACCAAGAAAGGAGGATTCGTTTTCGCTTCAAGAAAGTTAATTCGAAACAACTCAATTAAGCGAGTGCTGTTAGCAAGCCACCACACTAAACCGAAATAGATGAACAACACTTTTAACGACGCACCAATCACAGGTACGGGCGAAATAAAGATATCGTTAACTAACGCCTTGAAGCTTCGGATTTGGAAGTATGCAAGATACTCAATATTGAGCTTAGTTAATTCCCATTCTTGCTTAAACTGGGTAACACCATAAGGGCCAAAACCGGTTAAGCGCTCTTTGTTCGCAGAGCTCGTCTGTTCCAGAAGATGTTGTTTACTGACGTTTAAGCTATTCAAAGTGACGTAACTGGTTTGAACCTCAAACCATTGAGCGACGTCGTTGTTATCTCTATAAGCTTTTATCTGTTGCTCGAAGATTTTGATTTCCTGCTTTTGAACTCGCAGAACTTCAGCTAACAAGATATTGACTTGGCGTCGGTCCGACGACTCCATAAAGAGGGGATCGGGTAACGAATCAATTCGAGCATCGAGGTCAACAGCAGAATCGGATACCTGCGGCTGAGATTGTAAGTCATATTCCAAGTTGGCATGACTAGGCCATGAGAGAATGGCTAAAGTGAGGAGTAAGAAGCGCGATAGTGAACGCATAAAAGTCTCTTAGAATTATGAGGTTAGGATTACTATAGTTAGATAATCTTACTTTGTGAAATCCAACCCCGTATCGGGGGCGAGTACTTTATTCCTGTTTCGATCGATTTTGTCATGAAATTGTCAGGGATTAGGCTAGTATTTGAGCATATTGGCTATGTCTGTGCGTGCTTTGATCGGGTTGGTTTTACTGTAACTAATCAGCATACGATATATTCAATGGTCGGCATGATTTGGGACGTTATATCTCTCCCATTTTAGGGCGCCGTTTGATATTTTGTTTTCCCTGAAAATCAGCGGCTTTTCGTCGATAAATAGAAAATCAAAAGTGTGAGTCAGCTCAAACTATGATTTGGTTGGGTTATCACTCACTTAATAGCGGGTAATTGCAATCAAGACTTGCAGTTAAAGCCCCGAACAAGTAACGTTGCGGCGTTTTTCACATTAAAAAGGTAACGGCATTGATCTCCACAGCAAATATCACCCAACAATTCGGCGCTAAGCCACTTTTCGAAAATATTTCAGTTAAGTTCGGCGAAGGCAACCGCTACGGTTTAATCGGCGCGAATGGCTGTGGTAAATCGACGTTCATGAAGATCCTATCTGGTGAACTTGAGCCAAGTGCTGGTAACGTAAGCTACGATCCAAACGAGCGCGTAGCTAAACTAAACCAAGACCAATTTGCTTACGAAGAATTCACGGTAATCGACACGGTTATCATGGGTCACAAAGAGCTTTGGGCTATTAAGCAAGAGCGTGACCGCATTTACTCTTTGCCTGAAATGAGCGAAGAAGACGGCATGAAGGTAGCTGATCTTGAAGTTCAGTTCGCTGAAATGGACGGTTACATGGCAGAAGCGAAAGCGGGTGAGCTTCTTCTTGCGGTAGGTATTGAAGAATCTATGCACTTCGGTCTAATGAGCGAAGTAGCACCAGGTTGGAAACTTCGTGTTCTATTGTCTCAAGTACTGTTTGCAGACCCGCATATCATGCTTCTTGACGAACCAACGAACAACCTGGACATGGACACCATCAAGTGGTTGGAAGATACGCTAAACCAACGTAACTGCACAATGATCATCATTTCGCACGACCGTCACTTCCTAAACTCTGTTTGTACACACATGGCTGACCTTGATTACGGCGAACTTCGTCTATTCCCAGGTAACTACGATGAGTACATGACGGCTGCGACTCAAGCTCGTGAACGTCTACTGTCTGACAACGCTAAGAAGAAAGCACAAATTGCTGAACTTCAAACGTTCGTATCTCGTTTCTCTGCTAACGCATCTAAAGCGAAGCAAGCAACGTCTCGTGCTAAGCAGATCGATAAGATCCAACTAGACGAAGTTAAAGCGTCTAGCCGTCAAAACCCATTCATCCGTTTCGAACAGTCTAAAGAGCTATTCCGTAACGCACTTGTGGTTGAAAACCTATCTCAAGGTTTTGAAGAAGACCTATACAACAAGTTCGACGGTATTTTCGAAGTAGGTGAGCGTGTTGCTATCATTGGTGAAAACGGTGTGGGTAAAACAACACTACTTAACACACTAGCTGGCGCTCTTGAGCCACGTACTGGTGAGTACAAGTGGTCTGAAAACTCAAACATCGGTTACTACGCTCAAGATCACGCACACGATTTCGAGACAGACATGAACTTGTTTGATTGGATGAGCCAATGGCGCCAAGAAGGCGAAGACGAGCAGGTTGTTCGTGGTTTCCTAGGTCGAATGTTGTTTGGTCAAGACGACATTAAGAAATCTGTAAAGGTTATCTCTGGTGGTGAACAAGGTCGTATGCTTCTTGGTAAGATCATGATGCACAAGCCAAACATCCTGCTTATGGATGAACCAACGAACCACATGGATATGGAATCTATCGAAGCGCTTAACTTGGCTCTTGAGAACTACAAAGGCACATTGTTCTTCGTATCTCACGACCGTGTGTTCGTAGACTCGCTTGCAACTCGTATCCTTGAAATCAAAGATGGCAAGATCAACGATTTCCGCGGTACTTACGCTGAGTTCTTGAAAGCACGCGGCTAAGCTTTAAGTTAGCCTTAGTTTTCAACTCAATGCGTTGGAAATTCAGGCATAAGCTATAAACCGAAAATTAAAAATTAAAAACGCCGTCATACTGAAAAGCATGACGGCGTTTTTGTATCTTGTATCTAGCTAAGTTTCTATGTATCTATCCTTGAAGGGTCACTAACTCTTTACATCAGAACTTTACAATTAGAAGCGGTTAGTGAATCTCCAATCGAACCTACGCTTTTTTCCGACTGCTGATTATTCACCTTTCACATCAAATTCAATCTTCTCTGCGCCAGTGAACACTTGGAAACGCAGGCCTTTAGCGCGAGCAATGGTCGTGATACCAAATTGCTGAGCCAAGTCTAAACCCATTTGCGTTACGCCTGAACGTGATAACAGAACAGGAATACCCATCTGCGCCACTTTGATGACCATTTCAGAAGTCAGGCGGCCAGTAGTGTAAAAAATCTTATCTTCACCAGACTCTTTGTTAAGCCACATCTCACCAGCCAACGTATCTACCGCATTGTGACGGCCAACATCTTCAACAAACGATAGAACCTTGTCGTCTTTGCAAACAGCGCAACCATGTACCGCGCCAGCTTTCTTGTACGTGTCGTTGTAATGAGTCAGTGCTTCTAAAGCCGTGTAAATTTCAGATTGCTTAATTTTGGTCTGAGGCACTTGGTAATCTTCCAACTGCTTCATCACGTTACCAAACATGGTGCCCTGACCACAGCCAGAGGTCACCGTCTTCTTCTTAAGCGCTTGCTCAAGCTGGCTCGTATCTTCATTGGTAATGACCGCTGCAGAGCTGGTTTCCCAATCGATGATGATAGATTCAACTGCTTCAGGGTCAGAAAGGAAGCTTTGGTTCTTCAAATAACCCAAGACTAAAGATTCAGGACGCGAGCCGAGCGTCATCAGAGTTACGATCTCTTTCCAGTTCAACATGACGGTAAGAGGGCGTTCACAAGCGATCTGTTTGGTTAGCTTCTCACCATATTCATCAAACACTTCAACTTCGATTGTTTGAAGTGGGTTTTCACTAGTTTTTATTATGTTTGGTTTTACCACAGTCACGTCCTACTTAATGAGATAGCGATTTAAAGAGATAAGAAGTTAACAAGAGGGTCTAACGCCGATCTTGTTCATCGATTCTTTAACTCATGCTTAAAGCAAATCTTATTCCAAAATAACGGGTATTCAGGAAAACATGAAGCATTTGATTAAAATAGCGCAAAATATGGGAGTTCACCGAGTGGAGTTGTCTGAAATAACCAGTATCGACTAACGTTAAGTGACAACTTGATGACGAACATTGTAGATGCGCTATTGAAGTTAACCTGTATTGGCGTGTTTATTGCTTTATAGCGCTTATAGGATTGAGCTAAGTACAAAATGTCCTAAGCACATTCAGGCCAAAGAAAATCAATTGGGTGAAGTATGTCTGAGATAAAAGAATTCAAAGAACAATACGAAAAAACAGAAGCAGCTTGGCCAATAGGTGTCCAAAGAATAGAGAAAGAGATCAAAACAGGTATCTGGGTAACCACTCAATGGGAATTGAAGGGGTTTGAATTGTCACCAGAAGATGACGCCCCAGACGTTTGTTTACTTCAATTACATAAAGATGAACGTACAGACTATCGATTCAACCTAAGCTCTCAGCAACCTAAGCTTTTCTTAGTAATGGATAATGTCGATTCTGATGTTAAGCCCGTCATTCAGTTACTTACTGCCTCACAAACCGTTGCAGGGCAATACATGGACGGTGACAACCAAGTACTTTCCTACGACATTCCTTTGCCCGTACAGGCTTGGATGGAAGCATTCATCGGTCGTCATGGCGAGTTATTAGAAACAAGACGTAAGAAACGCAAAGGCGCGGGAAGATCAAATGGCAACTAACTTCTTTAGCCGTTGGTCTCAACGAAAGCTTGATGAATCCACTGACGAACCTTTGGAAGTAGAGCAAACATTGGAAGTACCAGCACTCACTCCCTCTGATTCTTCAGCTTCTGAGATTTCGCCTGCTGATCTTTCGTCTGAAATGGAAGCAGCAGCGCCTCAGTCTTTAGAGAGTGAAACTATAGAAATCAATGAAGAAGTTCATGTTGCTGACGTTCAAGATCCCGCACCAGAAGCCACTGAAGATTTGTCTGTTGCCCAATTATTGGTATCAGAAGCCTCTGAAAGCGTAAAAAAAGCCGCATTGCGTAAACTATTCCTCTCAGAAGAGTTCAACGTTCGTGATGGTTTAGATGATTACGACGACGATTACAGCAATTTGAAGTCTCTGTCTGAAGGAGTTGCAGAAACTCTTCGCGATTGGGTAAAAGACAAGACAGAAGAAGACACAGTAAACGAACCTGAACAAGTCGCTGATAATGAAGAAGAAACTTTGATTGATGAGGTTGATGACTCTATTAATGAAGCTGAAGAGACCGAGTCAGAACTCAGTGAAAGTGACGAAATTGCGGGTGAAGAAAAAGGACTGTATAAAAACACAGTGACTAATAATAAAGCTACAATGTCAGACGAAGCTGACCTGACAGAGATGGGACAAAATATACCACACAAATAATAGGTACATTTTGACTAAACACTCAATGAACCGCTTGCGACAAAATGTCCCAAGCGGTTTTTTTATACGTACAATAAACGCCACAAAGCATTAAAGCACTGATATATAAGAATTATTAAATTGGCATGGCATTTGCTAAATAACGTTCATTATCAACTTTTTTGTAGATAGACGAGTTCAGGGTCTAACGAATGGCACACTAGCTAAAGAGTTAGTTGTTAACGGATTACTCAGCAAGTTCTCTATCGCTTACTACAATGAAGGTTGAACAGATTATCCATGTCCATAGATGGAACTGAGCAATGCTTAAACAATTATTAGAACAAGCAACTTCAAATAACGCTAAAGCAAGACTGTATGCATTTGAAAATACAGTAGAGTTAACAAATCTGATTCCACCTACTGTTAGCTACGAAAGCGGCGGTAATACACTTGTTATTGGTCCAACTGCGATCATTGAAAGTGCTGCGGCGCAATTACCTCAATTAACGAGCTTAACCTTGTTGTCAACAGACGGCGAAAAGGGCACAAACCCAGAACTGTACTTCGCGAATTCGGTTCAAGTATCGGGTTTCCTCGGCACGTTTGAAGTCGTGATTGAGAGTAAAGGCACATCAAGCAACCTAGCGAAAGTCGCCATTAATCACGATTGTTTCGATGTTGTTCTAGACCTATGTCTGAACAGCTGCATGACAGAAGAAGTACCTGTTCCTGGTTATTACCCAGTAGGGCGAGGCTATCCAAAACTGGCGGAAGCACTGGAAGAGATTCCAACGCTAATGGGTACTTTTGATAAGCCTAAGTTTTTCCGTCTAGACACTGACCTTTGTGCACACAGTTCTCGTGGCGTAAAAGGCTGTGAGCGTTGTGTTGATGCTTGTCCTGCTGGCGCACTATCAAGTGAAGGCTCAGATAAGACAGGTCACAAGATCGAGATTAACCCTTACCTATGTCAGGGCGTTGGGACTTGTGCAACAAGCTGTCCTACAGAAGCGATTACCTATGCGCTTCCAAATCCTGACGATACGCAAAAGTTCATTGAACGTACGCTAGCCAATTATGAACATGCGGGCGGTCTGGATCCAATCGTACTTATCTGTAGCTCACGTCATGAAACTTACAACGTGATGGCTCTTAAAGCGCTACCAGATAACGTGATTCCAATCGTTGTTGAAGAATTGCCTTCTATTGGTATTGATACTTGGTTTGCAGCGTTAGTGAATGGCGCAACTCAGGTTCTGTTTGCTGCTTCTCGCTTTATGCCAGAAACCATCATTCGTGTCCTAAATAACGAAGTAGGGATCGCTCAAGAGTTACTAGACCAAATCGGTGTTCCAAAAGAAACCATCGATATCCTGTATTTAGAATCTCTACGTGAAGGGCCTCCAACACTGTGTGTTGATTCGTTCGATCTTGCACTTGGCGATCTTCAAGGCAATAAACGTCAACGCCTATTCACAGCACTTGATGCGATGTCTTCATCTCGTATTCCTGTTGAAAACATTGTAGAGCTCCCTTCGAATGCGCCATACGGCACGGTTTCTTGTGAAAGCAAAGATTGTACTTTGTGTATGAGCTGTGTGGCTGTGTGTCC
This sequence comes from Vibrio sp. 10N.222.54.E6, assembly GCF_041473955.1. NCBI lineage: Bacteria > Pseudomonadati > Pseudomonadota > Gammaproteobacteria > Vibrionales > Vibrionaceae > Vibrio > Vibrio sp. 10N.222.54.E6. The sequence continues at coordinate 69,985 of NZ_JBFRTD010000042.1, forward strand.
AACACGTGCGCTGCATACCGATGGTGCCTCTCCATCACTTAAGTTTGTAGAGCAAGACTGTATTCAATGTGGTCTGTGTGAAAAGGCATGTCCTGAGAATGTTCTTACTCTGACTCCTCGTATGAATTGGGTGAAAGAAGAACGTCAGAAGGCTGTTGTGATTCATGAAGAGAAAGCAGCGGAATGTTTACGTTGCCATAAGCCATTCGCTCCACAGTCTATGATTGACATGTTACAGAACAAGTTACGCGGTCACTCTCATTTTTCAGATGAAACTGCGATTAATCGTATTGCGATGTGTGAAGACTGTCGTGTGGTGGACATGTTCGATTCAATGGCTCAAGACCCATTGAAACAATTGAAATACTAGGAGTTGGCCTTGGATACTAATTTGGATCAGGCACAAGAGCCTGAGCTCGTAAAAGAATTAAAGCAAGAACAGACACTAAGAACTGAAATCTATCTGGTTCTTTCTGCATTGTTTCGTAGCGCACCTTCTGAAGAGGTGATCAACTTTCTCAAGACGCTAGACATTGAAGCGTCTGAGAGTGCGATGCAAAAGGCTTGGATTGCGATTCAACAAGCCGCAACCGAATCAAACCGCGAAGCACTAGAAGATGAATATCAGAATCTTTTCATTGGCATTGGCCGCGGAGAGATTGTTCCATTTGGCTCTTGGCATAGAACTGGCGCCATGATGGAAAAACCCTTAGCAGAGATTCGTCATGACCTAGAGCTTTTAGGCATTGAACGTGATGATCAAGTGAAAGAACCAGAAGATCATATTGCTGCATTGTGTGAAGTAATGGCGATGCTAACCAATGAAGAAGACGCGCTTCAACAAGCCGTTTTCAATAAGCATCTTGGTCCTTGGTTTAACTCTTTTACGCGTCAGCTTGAAAGTGCAGAAAGTGCGAACTTCTACAAATCAGCAGCACAGCTGTGTGAAGCATTCCTAACGTTAGAGCAAGTGCGTTTTAGCGTTAATACAAAAAGCAGTAAACATAAATTAAAGATTGATGTGAAAAACGTCACTGATTACGAGTAATCGAGCAGTACGCGATTATATCGATAGAGGGGCATTAAGCCTCCAAAAAGATCTACCGCAAGGTAAGGAAGCAATGATGAAAGATAATAAAGAAATAAACACAAGCCGTAGGGACTTACTCAAAGGCTTAACGACTGCAGCCGTTGCTGGTGCCGTTGTCGCTGGTACAACGAAAGTGGCAACTGCTTCAGAAACGGTTGAAATGCCGAAAGAAGACATGAAGAAGACGGGCTATCGTGAAACGCAACACATTCGCGATTACTACGACACACTTTAGGAGATAACGGATGAAACTTGTCAAACGCTCCGATAGTGTGAGCAAAGAAACCAATCAACTGGGTGTGTCTCGACGTGCCTTCATGAAAAACACCTCATTAGCAGCTGGTGGCGCGGTAGTAGGCGCAAGTCTATTCGCTCCAGGCATGATGAAAAAGGCGCAAGCTAAATCAGTCGACCCAGAAGCGAAAACAGAAGTGAAACGCACTATCTGTTCTCACTGTTCTGTGGGTTGTGGTATCTACGCTGAAGTTCAAAATGGCGTATGGACAGGTCAAGAACCTGCATTCGATCACCCATTTAATGCTGGTGGACACTGCGCGAAAGGTGCAGCACTGCGTGAGCACGGCCACGGTGAACGTCGTCTTAAGTACCCAATGAAATTGGAAGGCGGTAAGTGGAAGAAGCTTTCTTGGGAACAAGCGATTGAAGAGATCGGTAACAAGGCGCTAGAACTTCGTAAAGAGTCTGGCCCTGATTCGGTTTACTTCCTAGGTAGTGCAAAACACAGTAACGAGCAAGCTTATGCATTCCGTAAGATGGCGTCTTTGTGGGGAACAAACAACGTTGACCACCAAGCACGTATTTGTCACTCAACCACAGTAGCCGGTGTTGCGAACACTTGGGGTTACGGTGCAATGACAAACTCGTTCAATGACATGCACAACTGTAAATCAATGCTGTTCATTGGTTCAAACCCTGCAGAAGCTCACCCAGTAGCAATGCAGCACATCCTAATCGCGAAAGAGAAGAACAACTGTAAGATCGTTGTTGCGGACCCTCGTCGTACGCGTACGGCTGCGAAATCTGATCACTATGTTTCTCTACGCCCGGGATCAGACGTTGCGTTTATCTGGGGTGTGCTATGGCATGTCTTTGCTAATAAATGGGAAGACAAAGAATTCATCCGCCAACGTGTATTTGGCATGGACGAGATCCGTGAAGAAGTCGCGAAGTGGAGCCCAGCAGAAGTTGAACGCGTGACAGGCGTAAGCGAAGAAGACGTTTACCACACAGCAAAACTGCTTTCTGAGAACCGTCCAGGTTGTATTGTTTGGTGTATGGGTGGTACTCAACACACGACGGGTAACAACAATACACGAGCTTACTGTGTACTTGAGCTCGCACTAGGTAACATCGGTAAATCAGGCGGCGGTGCAAACATCTTCCGTGGTCACGATAATGTACAAGGCGCAACTGACCTTGGCGTACTGTCTGACACACTTCCAGGTTACTACGGCTTGTCTGAAGGTTCTTGGCGCCACTGGTCTAAAGTTTGGGACATCGACTTTGACTGGGTGAAAGGACGTTTCGACGACAACGCATACGGCGGTCAAAAACCAATGAACAGTGCAGGTATTCCTGTATCTCGTTGGGTTGATGGCGTACTTGAAGACAAAGACAAGATCCGTCAGCGCGAAAACATCCGCGCGATGTTCTACTGGGGTCACGCGGTGAACTCTCAGACTCGTGGTCCAGAGATGAAGAAGGCGATGCAGAAGCTGGATATGATGGTTATCGTTGACCCATATCCAACAGTTGCAGCAGTAATGAACGATCGCACAGATGGCGTTTACTTGCTTCCAGCAACCACTCAATTTGAAACCTACGGCAGTGTAACGGCATCAAACCGTTCTCTACAGTGGCGCGACAAGGTTGTTGATCCTCTGTTCGAATCTAAGCCTGATCACGAAATCATGTACCTTCTTTCTAAGAAGCTTGGTTTCTCTGATCAACTGTTCAAAAACATCCGTGTTGAGAACAACCAACCATTGATTGAAGACATCACTCGTGAATTCAACAAAGGTATGTGGACGATCGGCTATACAGGTCAAAGCCCAGAACGTTTGAAAGAACACCAACAAAACTGGCACACGTTCCACAAAACAACGCTTGCTGCAGAAGGCGGCCCAGCGAATGGCGAGACTTACGGTCTTCCTTGGCCATGCTGGGGCAACCCAGAGATGAAACACCCAGGTACGCATATCCTTTACGATACGTCTAAACCGGTTGCTGAGGGCGGCGGTAACTTCCGTACTCGTTTCGGCGTCGAATTTGAAGGTCAAAGTCTATTGGCTGAAGACAGCTACTCAAAAGGCAGCGAAATCAAAGACGGTTACCCAGAATTCAGTGACAAACTGCTGAAACAACTGGGTTGGTGGGACGATCTAACCGCAGAAGAGAAAGCTTCAGCGGAAGGTAAGAACTGGAAGACTGACGTTTCTGGTGGTATCCAGCGTGTGGCTATCAAACACGGTTGTATCCCGTTTGGTAATGCGAAAGCGCGTGCGATTGTTTGGACATTCCCAGACCGCGTACCACTGCACCGTGAACCACTTTACACGCCACGTCGTGATCTTGTTGCAGACTACCCAACATGGGATGACAAGGAAGCAATCTTCCGTGTTCCTACGTTGTACAAATCAATTCAAGACCAAGACAAGTCTGCTGAATACCCAATCATTCTGACTTCTGGTCGTCTGGTTGAGTACGAAGGTGGTGGTGAAGAAACCCGTTCTAACCCTTGGCTAGCGGAACTACAACAAGAGATGTTTGTTGAAGTGAACCCGAAAGACGCAAACGACATTGGCTTTAAAGATGGTGATGATGTTTGGGTTGAAGGTGCTGAGAAAGGCCGCATCAAGGTGAAAGCGATGGTTACTCGTCGTGTTAAACCGGGTTTAGCGTTCTTGCCGTTCCACTTCGGTGGTAAGTTTGAAGGTGAAGACTTACGTTCTAAATACCCAGAAGGCTCTGATCCTTACGTTATTGGCGAAGCTGCCAATACAGCAACCACATATGGTTACGACCCTGTCACGTTGATGCAGGAAACGAAAGTAACCCTTTGTAATATTCGTAAAGCGTAAGGAGTCTTAAAATGGCTAGAATGAAATTTCTTTGTGACACCAAACGTTGTATCGAATGTAACGGTTGTGTCACTGCATGTAAGAATGAAAATGATGATGCTCTGGAATGGGGTATTCAACGTCGCCGCGTTGTCACATTGAACGATGGCGAACCGGGTGAAAACTCTATCTCAGTCGCATGTATGCACTGTACTGATGCCCCTTGTATGGCAGTTTGCCCAGCAGACTGTTTTGAACATACAGAAGACGGCATCGTACTTCACAATAAAGATCTGTGTATCGGTTGTGGTTACTGCTTGTTTGCTTGTCCGTTTGGCGCACCTCAATTTCCTAAACAGGAAGCCTTTGGTGAGCGCGGTAAAATGGACAAATGTACCTTCTGTGCTGGCGGTCCAGAAACAGAGCCAGGTTCTGTGGAAGAACGTCAGAAGTACGGTGCGAACCGTATTGCTGAAGGCAAGCTACCAATGTGTGCTTCTTTATGTTCAACCAAAGCACTGCTAGCGGGTGATGCAGAGAAAGTCTCTGATGTATTCCGTCAGCGTGTTGTTGAGCGTGGTGCGAAGGGTGCAGGCTGGACAGACGGCAATGACCTTTCTTACGATGCGATGAAGAGCTAGTTAGGAGAGACATATGCTTACAATGTTTAAGCGTCTCTTTCTTGTTGTGCTGCCAATGTTGGCAGCACTAACAATGCTGTCTCCTTTGAGTCATGCATCTGAGACAAACTCATCACAAACTCAATCGAGCTCTGCTGAAAGAGAAATCACACAACTTGCTGGCGCTGATTTTTGGCGACAAGTAAGAAACGGTGAAGAAGGTTACACCACATCTCAATCGGCTGAGCACGGTATGTTAATCAGTACGCCCGGGCAAACGTGGTACATATTGAAAGAGAAGTGGATGTCGCCAGCCGGTGCCGTCGCTATCTTTGGCAGTATTGCTTTCGTTACTTTAATGTACGTTGTGATTGGCCCATTAATGCTGAGTGCACCAAGAACGGGCCGTAAGATCAAACGTTGGTCGCGACTGGACCGCGCACTGCACTGGAGCATGGCGTTTACTTTCTTAACGCTCGCGTTCAGTGGTTTGATGTTGGTTTACGGCAAGCACTTTTTGAAGCCGTATATTCCAACTGACCTTTGGGGCTTTATCGTTCTATTGGCGAAGCAATACCACAACTACATCGGCCCGATTTTCTATGTGCTATTGATGGCTGTTCTTATCAAGTGGTGGCGCAAGTCGATCTTCAAAATGGTCGATATTCAGTGGTTCATCAAACTAGGCGGCATGGTAGGGAAACACAAAGGTTCTCATCCATCGGCAGAGTTTTCGAACGCGGGTGAAAAAGCGCTATTTTGGCTGCTTATCATTATGGGTAGTGTCGCAGCGATCAGTGGCTTGGTGTTAGATTTCCCAATCTTTGGCCAAACACGACGTGATATGGAGCTTTCGAACTTAGTTCACATGCTTGCTGCTCTGATCCTTATCTGTGGTTTTGTGTTCCACATCTATATTGGCTTGTTCGGTATGGAAGGCGCACTAGAAGGTATGGTAACAGGCGAAGTCGATGAAACCTGGGCTAAAGAACACCATGACCTTTGGTACAAAGAAGTGATGGAACAAGAGAAAAACGGCGTTGAACAAAGCGCTAACGTAGCAACAGAGAAAATGGAAGGGGTGAATAAGAATGAACAAACCTCATAAGGGTATTTGGGTTGCTTACATCCTAAGCTGCTTTACACCATTTACTTGTCTTCTCTCTGGTGTGATTGCCATTATCTACGCGGGCTATCGTTTAGATAAAGGCGAAGACGGCGAAGTAGTGGATACCCATTACTACGGCTTGATTCGCTCGTTCTTCTTGAACCTGACGTTTTTTGTTGTGCTTATCGTTACGGTAGCGACCTCTAACGGCGTGTTGATCGGTGTGAACGATTACTGGTATCAAAACCATATTATCGATGACATCGCTTACTACATTCCATATGTGGGCATGGTATTTGGTGGTGTGGCGATTGTGGTGTGGTTTATTCGTATGTATCAAGGCATGCAGCGTTTAAGTCAAAACCTACCGCAAAACCCGACAACAGGTCCAAACCTTTAAGCGTTTATATGTAAGCCGTTCGGGTTAACAAACTCGATAATAGCTCCTTTGCGATGAGTTAACTGTAATCAGCGAAAGACCTTAAAAGCCCTGTGATTCATTTCACTGGGCTTTTTGTCGTTTGGGCGCTAGGTAACTGATCTAATGCCTTATATTGACCGCATCAATATGGTGCAATTCCCACAATTGGTGCAATCAGTTATCGAATGTTTTCTCTCTCTGAGAACCAATAAAGTGCACCTAAGAAATTAACCACAAAGAATCAATAACTTAAAACCAAACTCTGTTGCACGTTTTTTGCGTAACCAAGTTGGAACGCATCTTGCGTTTACTGTTGAGTCTTTAATTAATTACGACATCAATTCGCACGGTTCTAGTGCAATTGAGACAAAGCTAAGGGAGAGAGCTTTAATGAGTCAAACGGTTAACCAAGTTCATAGCGCAGTACAGAGCTTGACGCAGAGTTCGGATACTCTGTTTTTATTATTAGGCGCCATCATGGTCTTCTTAATGCACGCAGGCTTTGCATTTTTGGAAGTAGGTACAGTTAGAAAGAAGAACCAAGTTAATGCGTTGGTTAAGATCCTCTCGGACTTTGGAGTCTCCGCCATTGCTTACTTCTTTATCGGTTATTGGGTCGCTTACGGCGCGCACTTTTTTGCCGACGCAGAAACGCTATCGCAAGGGAATGGATACGAGCTAGTTAAGTTTTTCTTCCTAATGACCTTTGCCGCAGCAATCCCTGCGATTGTATCCGGTGGTATTGCAGAACGTGCACGTTTCTATCCAATACTCATCGCAACACTGTTCACCGTAGGCTTTGTTTATCCATTCTTTGAAGGCATCATCTGGAACGGTAATTTTGGTTTCCAAGATTGGCTTGAGGCGCAATTCGGTTATGGCTTCCATGACTTCGCGGGCTCTGTTGTTGTTCATGGTGTTGGCGGCTGGATTGCATTGGTCGCGGTTTACTTCCTTGGCATGCGCAAAGGCCGTGTCCGCGCCGGCAAACACACTAACTTCGCACCATCAAACATCCCATTCTTAGCACTAGGTTCTTGGATCTTATGTGTGGGTTGGTTTGGCTTTAACGTGATGTCAGCTCAAGCTATCAATGGTATCAGCGGTCTCGTGGCAATGAACTCACTCATGGCAATGGTTGGCGGTATTCTTGCGGCTCTGATTGCAGGTAAAAATGACCCAGGCTTCATCCACAATGGTCCTTTAGCTGGTCTCGTCGCTATTTGCGCAGGCTCAGATTTAATGCACCCACTCGGCGCACTGGTAACAGGCGGCGTAGCTGGCGCATTGTTCGTTTACTTGTTTACTTACATGCAAAACAAAACACAGATAGATGATGTGCTAGGTGTGTGGCCTCTGCACGGTGTATGTGGTGCATGGGGTGGCATTGCAGCGGGTATCTTCGGTCAGCAAGCATTCTGGGGGCTAGGGGGCGTAAGCTTTACTGCTCAGATGGTAGGTACACTAGCGGGCATTACGGTAGCTTTAATCGGTGCATTGGTTGTCTACGGTGTGTTGAGCAAAGTAACTGGCCTAAGGTTAAGTGAAGAAGATGAGTTTAATGGCGCGGATCTTTCTATCCATAAGATCTCATCAATCAACGAAGACTGATCACGGTTCAATAGATAAACATCAAGCGGCTTCGGCCGCTTTTTTTGTGCCTATTTCATTTCTGAATAGCAGAGATCAAGCGAGTTATGTCACAAATAGCCAATGAATTCAGTTGGCTAAGACTATGGTCTAATCCCTAAAACTATTGTTGGAATTTGAACAGTGCTAAGCTGTTACCAAGTGACATATTGAAAAGGACGTTATATGCATTTCCCATATCGAAATATCGTAATTCTTACTGGCGCCGGTATCTCTGCGGAGTCGGGGATACAAACATTCCGAGCACAAGACGGATTATGGGAAAACCATAAAATCGAGGATGTTGCGACACCTGAAGGTTTTGCAAAAGATCCTGACCTTGTACAAGCGTTTTACAACAAGCGTCGTCATGGATTACAGAGTGAAAGTATCTTTCCAAATTCAGCCCACAAGGCGCTAGGAGAGCTTGAAGATAAGCTCGATGGCAAAGTAACCATCATCACTCAAAACATCGACAATCTGCACGAGAGAGGCGGTAGCAACAACATTATCCACATGCACGGTGAGCTTCTTAAGGCACGTTGTAGTGAGTCAAACCAAGTTCTAGAGCACAAAGACGACATTCATACTGGTGAATTGTGCCATTGTTGCCAGATACCAGCTCAAATGCGCCCTCATATTGTGTGGTTTGGCGAAATGCCATTGAGGATGGGCGACATTTATTCAGCGTTAGAAGAAGCTGATTTGTTCATCTCTATCGGGACATCAGGCGTGGTTTATCCTGCTGCAGGGTTTGTGCATGATGCGAAAATGCATGGAGCACATACGATCGAGATAAACCTCGAACCCAGTGCGGTAGAGAGTGAATTTGAAGAGAAACGTTACGGTAAGGCGAGTATCGAGGTACCTAAGCTAGTCGGTGAGCTACTGCTGTCAGAGAAGGGGTCTCTAACGGCCTGACCATTGTGCCAATAAATTGATTGACCCGCTTAAGGTTGGAACTTGAGAGCTCGTTATCAGCAACATTTATCATTTATCATTTATCAGTGGCAAACTGACATTTATTCAGATGAGGCTCTAGTCATCAGTTTGCCTTGTTGTCTCTATATTCAGGTAATTTGTTTCTAGATTAGGACAAGACGTGCACCAAGAGTTTTGAACAGGTCGTTGAGCTTTTTTCATTTCGTACATCGCCTTATCGGATTCAACCAATGCCTGTTTAAAATTATCTCGGTTGGTCACTTCGATACCGTAAGAAAAACTGATGTTCTCACCATGCAGTAAGTTATTGACTTGGCTGACAAACTCACCACCACGACCGAGTTGAGCCGTTGCAACAAACTCATCACCACCCACTCTAAACACCATTTCATCTTCCAAAGCAGTTTGCCTCAGAGCCTGAGAGAAACGAACAATCATTAAATCTCCAACTTTGTGGCCTTTAAGGTCATTTGTCTCTTTTAGTCCATCTAAGTCGAAGTAAATGAGCTCAAACTCTGCAAGTTTGATCGCGTCAAACTTCTTGCGATTATACAAACCAGTAAGCTCGTCGCGTTTACCTTGGTCTTTGATCTTGCCAGTTAATTCAGTAATACCGTAAGCAATCAATAAAAATGCTATTTGTAGCAACCCGTCTTCCAAGAAGGTATCTATTAGTTCATTTTGGTCAGCCCACTCATCAAGATGTTTAAGCTCGGTTGATACGTCATAAAACAGGTTAAAAATGAGTAATAGAGCGCCGTAGCGAAGAGCTTTGTGGGGACGAATGGCGTGACGCGCAACATAATAGATGTACATAGTGATCACGAGGGTATTTGTTTCGAAAAACAAATCATAATTTGAATCAATATGAATAAATGAACTCAGGCCAAGCATCAACAGTGACGCTAACAGCATAAAAGTCACAACTAACAGGATAGGGTTTGCTTGCATATGTAATCGCACTTCGTATTGTTTGCTTAATCCTATATAAATTTTGAATAAAAATAAAGCGGCTTACGCCGCTTTATTTAACTTACTAGCAACAATTAAACTTTTGCTAACAAATTAGTTGTCTACTTTAAGTTTTTGAAAGTACTCGTCATAAATAACGCTCGCTTCGCCAACTTCGTCTTGCCAAACACCATTATCCATCACTGATTGTGGCGGGAAAACGTTCTTATCTTCAGAAAATTCTTTCGGAAGAAGAGGGTAAGCTGTTTTAACTGGTGTTGGGTAACCGATCTCTAGAGCAATTTTCGCTGCGTTTTCAGGGCGAAGAAGGAAGTCGATCATCTTATGTGCCGCTTCAGTGTTCTTAGCACCTGCTGGAATCGCTAGGCTATCCATCCAGAAGATAGCGCCTTTCTCTGGCCAGATGATGTCAATCGTTGCGCCTTCTTGGCGTGCCATGTAAGCAGAGCCATTCCAAAGCATACCAAGAGACACTTCACCCGCTAGGTAAGGGTTTGCTGGGAAATCTGAGTTAAATACCAATACGTTTGGCATTAGCTTACGAAGTTCTTCGTACGCTTCTTTGATTTCTTCAGGATTAGTCGTGTTTGGAGAGTAACCCAGTTTAGACAGTGCGACATGGAAAACTTCACGAGAGTCATCCATCATCATCAGTTGACCTTCCCACTGTGTATCCCACAGATCGCCCCAGTTTTTAACTGAAGACTTGTCTAGCATATCTGAGTTGATACCAATACCCGTTGCGCCCCAGATGTATGGGATCGAGTAGTTGTTATTTGGGTCAAATGGCTTATCTAAGTAATTTGGATCCAAATCTGCAAAGTGGCTTAGCTTAGTTTTATCAAGCTCTTGAAGCATGCCTTCTTTACGCATCTTAGAAACGAAGTAAGTAGAAGGAACGACCAAGTCGTAACCCGTACCTTGAGTTTTTAACTTAGCGTACATGCTTTCGTTAGACTCATAAGTTGAGTAATAGACTTTAATGCCAGTCTCTTCGGTGAAGTCTTCTAGTACTTCATTTGGAATATATTCAGACCAGTTGTAAAAATACAGTTCTTGGTCAGCTGCGAAAGAGGGTGTAGAAAGTAAAGTAGCAGCACACAATGCGCCGGTATACAGTGTTTTTTTCATTACTGTTCCGTTCATTTGTTTGATTTGGAGCTGGGTATTGAACCCAAAGTAAATGGATTTCTAAAAATCGCGCTAAATTATAGCAGTGATATAACAAAATAGGCAGCCTAAGCTGCCTATTGATTGATATTCTTATTTTTAGTTTGTTGATTACCTAACTAGGCTTGTTAAGTAAACCAGTTACTTATTAGCCTCTTTTGACCGGAGCAATTAGATAACAAACTCGCTTACTGACCGGCTTTAAGCTTCATGAAGTAATCTTCGTACTTCACCGTCTTATCACCAACCGCAGCTTGCCATTCCACACGATCAAGGTCTTCTTGAGATGGGAACAGCGCAGGGCTGTCTTTAAACTTCTCGTTAGACGCTTTAACGGCTGTTAGGTAGCCTGTGTCACGAGAAATCTGCTCAGCAATCTCTGGGCGAAGTAGGAAGTCGATCATCTTATGAGCTGCTTCTACGTTTACCGCACCAGAGCTAATCGCAAAGTTATCAACCCAACCGATACCGCCTTCTTTAGGGAAAACCAGTTTGATTGGTAGACCTTCGTTTTGCGCTGCAGCAGCAGAACCGTTCCACAGCATACCAAGACCCACTTCACCAGACATGTATGGCGCACCAGGGTTATCTGAGTTAAATACTAGAACGTTCGGCATTAGCTTTTGTAGTTCAGCGTAAGCTTCGTCGATCTCTTTCTCGTTGGTTGTGTTACCAGAGTAACCTAGCTTACGCAGTGCGATGTGGAACACTTCACGCGTGTCGTCCATCATCATCAGTTGACCTTCAAGCTCTGGCTTCCATAGATCAGCCCAGCTTTGGAAGTCTTCCGGATCGTATATTTCAGTGTTAACAGCAAGACCTGTAATCGCAACTACGTGTGGAATAGAGTAGTCGTTGCTTGGGTCGTACGGCTTATCTAAGTAGTTAGTATCTAGGTTCTTGAAGTTGTACAGCTTAGTTTTATCGATTTTTTGTAGCATACCTTCGTCACGCATCTTAGAAACGAAGTAAGTCGACGGCACAACTAGGTCGTAGCCTTTGTTGTGTGTTTTTAGCTTTGCGTACAAGGTTTCATTCGACTCGTAAGTTGAGTAGATAACCTTGATTCCAGTTTCATCAGTGAACTGTTCTAGAATCTCACTATTGATGTAAGGTCCCCAGTTCATGAATACCAATTCTTTGTTATCTTTTGCAAATGATGATGCAGATAACATTGAAAGCGCACATGCACTACCAGCTAATAGAGTAGCCCATTTTTTCATTGACGTTAGCTCCAAACTAAACGTTGCCTAAAGGCAGTAGATAGAAAAACAGAATGGCAATTTACCATTCTGTTTATGAATAACACTTTTGTTAAACTTGAATCTTATCAAGTCCGTCTCAGCAAAGAGTAGGAGACTTACTTGATTTTCTCTCTCGCTAACAACTGAGAAATAATCACCAGTATTAACGACACCACTAACATCACTGTTGCTAGGGCGTTGACCTCTGGAGATATACCGACTTTAACCATCGAGTAAATCTTCAGTGGCAAGATTTCGTAAGTTGGACCTGTTACGAAAGAGCTGATGATCACATCGTCCAAAGACAGAGTGAAGCTCAATAACCACCCCGCAGCAACCGCTGGCTTAGCAAGAGGCAGGATGATCTGTTTTAGAATCGTCCACTCACTTGCACCTAAGTCTTTTGCTGCTTCTAGCATCTTCACATCAAAGCCATTCAAGCGACTGTAAACCGTTACCACAACGAACGGTAAACAGAAAGTAATGTGCGCTGCAAGTAGGGTAAAGAACCCAAGTTGTACACCCATAACCAAGAATAGCGCAAGAAGCGAAATCGCCATTACGATATCTGGTGACATCATCACGATGAACAACATGCCATTGACGATGCCTTTACCTTTAAATTGGTAACGGAATAGGGCAACGGCAGTCAGGCTTCCGACAATCGTTGCGGCAGTCGCTGAGAACACCGCTACGTTGATCGAATGCCACGCAGCCTGCATTAGGCTGTCGTTGTTAATCAGCGCGTCATACCATTTGGTGGTAAAGCCACCCCATTTCATGCCGAATTTATTGGCATTAAATGAGTTTGCAATCAATACGATAATAGGTAGGTATAGAAAAGCGTATACCAACGCCATAAAGCTGAACTTAACTGTGCGACCCATTAGTCTAGCTCCACTTTCTTATTCAATAACTTGCCTGCACGGTAGTAGGCATAAAGCATCACAGCCATTGCCACGGTCAGTGCAATACTCGTCGCAGCGCCAAACGGCCAGTCCCGAGCATTGAGTACTTGGCTCTTAATCACGTTACCAATCAGCAGGTTCTTTGCTCCGCCTAATAGGTCAGAGATGTAGAACATACCTAACGCGGGCAATAACACTAATAAACAACCGCCGACAATACCTGGCATAGTCAGTGGTAACACGACTTTCAATAGCGTTTGCAGTTTGTTCGCACCTAAATCTTTAGCCGCTTCTAGGTACGTATCGTCCAGTTTTTCAATCGCTGAATACAGCGGCAGAATCATGAATGGAAGTAGGATATACACCAAACCAATCATTACTGCGGTTTCTGAGTACATGATGCGTAGCGGCTTATCAATAATATCTAACGCTAACAAACCTTTGTTCAGAACCCCTTGAGTACCCAAAACCACTTTCAATCCGTAAGTACGAATCAGTGAGTTAGTCCAAAATGGTACAATCACGAGGAACAACATGATTGGACGCCACTTCGCTGGCATTTTTGCCACGATATAGGCGAACGGGTAACCAATAATTAAACAAAGCAGGGTAGCAACGATTGCCATATAGAAAGAGTGCATCAGCACTTTAAAATACAGCGGATCAGCCAAACGCACATAGTTATCGAGAGTAAAAGTCATCTCAATCAAGTTAGCTTCATCACGAGTTAAGAAGCTAGTACCGATGATCATGATGTTTGGAATCATCACGAACAGCACCAACCAACCTGTGATTAAAGCAACAATTGCGTTTTGTAAATTAAACTTCTTGCTCATCTTCTAATACCACTTCCCAGCTCTCAACCCAAGTTACTGCAACTTTTTGGCCCAGTGAGTGATCAACATCAGGGTCATCTTCGTTGAAGAATTCGCTAACCATGACACGCATACCCGACTCAAGTTCTACGACTGAATCTAATGTCATGCCTTTATAGGTTCGCTCGACAATGTGACCAACAATACCGCGTTGCTCAGATTCTTTGATTTCTTCGATACGAAGATCTTCAGGGCGAAGCAATACTTGCAGTTTTTGACCCGGTGTTACGTCTTTATCGTGATAGATAATGGACTCTTCACCTTCGATTGTCGCAACAATGCGCTTTTCATCTTGACGAGATTTAGCTGTCGCTTCGAATACGTTAATTTCACCAATGAAACGCGCTACGAATAGGTTCTTAGGCTCTTCGTAGATCTCTCTTGGTGTTCCGTCTTGTTCAATCACGCCATCACGCATAACAATAATGCGGTCGGACATAGAGAGTGCTTCTTCTTGGTCATGCGTTACAAAAATGAACGTGATACCAAGTTGGCGTTGCAGTTGTTTCAGCTCGATTTGCATCTGTTTACGTAGTTTGTAATCAAGAGCAGATAGAGATTCATCCAACAAGAGAACTTTAGGCTTATTAACGACAGCACGAGCGATTGCGATACGTTGCTGTTGGCCGCCAGATAGCTGGTGTGGCTTTCGTTGTGCCATTTGCTCTAAGCGCACCATTTTCAAAGCATCCATTACACGAGGTTCAATCTCGCTGCTTGGAACTTTCTGCATGCGTAAGCCAAATGCCACATTATCGAAAACGGTCATATGCGGGAATAGGGCATAGCTTTGGAAAACAGTGTTTACATGCCTTTGTTCAGCAGGAACTTGGGTTACGTTCTGTCCAGCTAATAGTATTTCACCACTATCCGCCGTTTCAAAACCCGCAATCATTCTTAGCACGGTTGTTTTACCACAACCTGATGGGCCTAAAATCGTGAGAAACTCACCATGATTTACGTTTAAATCCAGATTGCCGATGACTTCCTTACCATCGAAACTTTTACTGATGCCAGTTAGCTGTACTACTGGCTTCCCTACTGATTTTTTAGCGTTCAACGTCTGTTTTTCTCCACCTTGGTTCTATTTGAGACCTGTTGCTATACACCTCTAAGGCGCGCATCATAATCACCAAAAACGTGAATTCAAAGCATTTTTTATCTTTCGAAGACAAAAAAATTCGCAGGTAAAAGTAAACATCCTTTACCATACTGTTATTTGTTGGGTTCACACCCTAACAAGTGTCTAATTATTAACCATTAAGACGTAAAAGCAAGCCTTGTTACAGATTCATATTTTAGTTTGCATCCGACATATGGGTATAATGAAGGTAATTTTTTATCAATAAGTTAGGTGCCTTCGTTTAGTTGGCGCACCTAGGTATCAATATGAACAACGACATCGAAAAAGATTTTAATTTGGGCGGTAGTATCGACCGTGCACTTTCCGGCGATTATGAGCTCAAAGCAACGGCTGTATTCCAAGAGGCTTGGAAACATACGATAAGTCACTTTCTTTCGTTTTCCCCTGCGATTGTTGCGCTGATGTTCGTACAATTGGCTATCTTTTATATCGCACTAAAACTGCAACTTGGTGACCCAGCAGTGATCTTAGATGCGGTAATCGACCCTGAGGCCTTTACCCCCCAGATCGTTGAATCGATTTTCATTGCGAATTTTAGCTATGAAGTCGTCAGTGCACCTATCTATGCCGGCATCTGTTTAATGGCAATGAGCCATGCTGCAGGTCTTCAAACTAAAGTGCGCCACATAGGCAAAGGTTTACAGTTTACGATCCCCGTTATTCTAGTGACTTTGTTCAGCCTAATGCTTCAAGGCATCGCTGGTATGATTCTGCCATTTCTGTCTATCTACTTCTCACTTGCGTTCAGCAACTCAATTCTGCTGATTTGTGATAAAAAAGTGCCACCGATGCAATCGCTGTTACTTTCTCTAAGAGCAGTAAATAAGAAGATCTTCGTAGTCGCGTCTATATACCTAATGGTTATGCTGATGTTCATCGTTGCTGCGATGATGTACGGCATTGGCTTGATCTTCGTTCTTCCATTCTTCTTCCACGTGAAAGGTATCGTTTACCGTGAAATGTTTGGCATCAAGCTGAAGATAATTGCATCAGACCGCCCAATGAGCGATGACGATAGCGATGGCGGTAACAATAACGGCAACAACAGTAGCCATGGTAACAAGAACAAAAACCCGCAGGTCTTCGATGCGTAATAACGACAAAGGCAGCGCGAGTAAATCTCTTGCGCTCAAGGTAACAACACTAGCAATCGTGGGTTCTATCTCACTGATTGGCCCATACCTTTACCAAGAAGAAGAACGCCGACGTACGACAGAACAGAGCTCTACTTCAGCAGACCAATTTGATGACTTGACTGTTGCTTCAAGCGCACCAAATTTTGCGGCTATTAAGGGTGTAAACGAGAAAAAAGACGCGTTTTTCTCGTTCCTACGACCAAGCATCAAGATTGAAAACAAACGTATCACCAAAGAACGTGCGTTTTTAACTAAGCTCTCTGAATCTGGTTTAAGTAATATTGATTCTGAAGACATTTCTTATGCGAAAAGGTTAGGGAAGTTGTACAGCTTACCGGTACCTAGCACAGGTATAGAACAGACATGGTTGGCGGAATTGCTTAACCGAGTCAACGTACTGCCAGAGGCGCTGGTACTGACACAGGCTGCTAATGAATCAGCTTGGGGGACATCACGTTTCGCCACCAAAGCAAACAACTATTTCGGACATTGGTGTTACAGCAAAGGTTGTGGCCTTGTTCCGCTACAACGTAACGAAGGCAGCTCGCATGAAGTAGCAACATTTTCTTCAAGCCAAGAATCCGTACACCGTTACTTCATGAACCTTAATCGTAACCGTGCCTATGCAGATTTAAGAGCCATTCGTGCGCAACTGGCAGCGAATGGTAATGATCTGTTAACCAAAGAAACGGCGACCGAATTGACCAATGGCTTGTTAAAATATTCTGAGCGAGGTTCAGACTATGTGACTGATTTACAAGCTATGATCCGTCACAACAAGGTATACTGGGAAAAGTAACTCATTTGGATATCCGTTTGATTGACTTCTTTAGTCAATTTGACACCAAGCAATATCGCAAAAGAGCAGCTCATTGGCTGCTCTTTCTATTTATAAACGCTCAACTTCAACAAGATTATAATAATGAAAAAGACAGCACTCGCTTTATTAGCCATTTTAAGTTTTGGGGTTTCTCTTCCAGCTTCGGCGCAAGAATACATGTTCACGTATTCTAAACTCTATACTCAGCTGAAAAACAACACCAAAGAAGGGCACGATGATGTCAAAGTTGCGGTGTTCTTTGTTGACCAACAAGCACAGAAAACCTGTCACATCAGCAAAGCTTGGATGGAGAAAGAAGAGCACTACGAAGAGCTAAAAGTGTCTCCTGCGAATGAGCTGCTTCTACCTGTAGATCAAAACCTGCGCTCAGCAAATCCTCTTATCTTTGTACAAACCCAAGAACAAGAGTGCGCGTATTCGCTCGTTGTCATGACACAGGAACCTTTAGCTGAAACTGTTGAAGTTGCACAGCTAGAAAGCCTGTTACCGCAGATGCAAGCGATGCTAGAAGACGTCAGCGGCATGTTCTCTAGCTGGTTCACACCTGATATCCAAGGGTTAACGTTGGAGTTCAATGACAAGCTTGAAGGCAACATTGCTCTATCTAACGGTAAACAGATCCCAATTAAAGAAGGGCGTGCTAAATTCACCTTAGAAGAGCTGAATGGAAGTGACAGCATCACTTTACCAGAGCCAACGGTTCGCGTATTACCGTACATTCCCGCGCAATAAGTCTAGCTAGAAGCACTCCCTACGCTTTGAGGAAGTAGTTCTTAAGCAGCCTGATCTTTTAGAGAAGGCTGCTTTTCTTTGTCTACTATGCAAACCTCGAATTTGTTAAGACGCGTTTATCTAACCGTTTAGAGAGCTTAAAGCACAAAAGAAGCGGAATCTTTCCAATACTCAGCTTGTTAATCCTGCCGTTACTATTTCAACATCAAATAAAAATCCGTATAATCCACGCCCTAAAACAGTCCCACTAGCAATCTACAGTCGGTAATACGACGGTGTGAGAGTCGCAATGAACCAAAACGAAAATAAAAAAGAAACACTTGAATTCAACAAGCTTCAGAAACGCCTGAGACGAAATGTTGGAAATGCCATCGTTGACTACAACATGATCGAAGAGAATGACGTAGTAATGGCATGCATTAGTGGCGGTAAAGATTCATTTGCGATGCTAGATATTTTGCTACGTTTACGTGAAGCTGCACCTATCAAATTCGATGTTGTTGCCGTAAACCTAGACCAAAAACAACCTGGCTTTCCTGAGCACATTCTTCCTGAATACTTCGAAACTCTGAACATTCCTTACTACATCGTAGATAAAGATACGTACTCCGTAGTTAAAGAGAAAGTGCCAGAGGGTAAAACAACTTGTGGTCTATGTTCTCGTCTTCGTCGTGGTACTTTGTACTCGTTTGCAGAGAAAATTGGGGCGACTAAGATTGCTCTTGGCCACCACCTAGACGATATTGTTGAGACGATGTTCCTGAACATGTTCCACGGTGCACGCTTGAAAGCAATGCCGCCAAAATTGCGTTCTGATGATGGCCGTAACGTTGTTATTCGTCCACTGACTTATTGTCGTGAAACGGACTTAATCCAATACGCAGAGCACCTAGATTTCCCAATCATTCCTTGTAACCTGTGTGGCTCTCAAGAGAACCTACAGCGCCAGAACATTAAAGCAATGTTGATTGATTGGGATAAGAAAACGCCAGGTCGTGTTGAGAAGATCTTCAAGTCAATTCAGAACGTAAGTCCAAGCCAACTGGCTGACCGAGAACTGTTTGATTTCGTAAACCTTCCACTAGACCGTAGTGAAGATCGCAAGGCCTACGAATTCGAAGAAGCTGAAATTTCCTCATCAAATATCGATGAGTCAATGTTCATCGACGTGACTAACGTATAATAAGAATAATCGTTGTAGAGCAATAGATGCGCCTACAACAGACAGACAAACAAAAACGCCTCAAGCAATGCTTGAGGCGTTTTTTTATGATTTTAAATCAGCTATAAGGCATTAACCTATAGACAAATTGGGATCAAGTGGACTGACGTAACCCGACGGTTTAAGAGCAAGTACGTCACAGTTAATCTTGTCGATGACATGTTCCGCAGTATTACCAATAAAGACGGCAGACAATCCAGTACGGCCGGTGGTACCAAGAATCACCATAGCAGCGTTGTTTTCAGACGCGACACAAGGAATAACATCTTCTGGCAAGCCTTGCTCAACAACAGTTTGCTCTTCACTCATACCGTGCTTCTGGCGCAACGCTTTCATCGCTGTTAAGTGATGGCCACGAACCGCGTCAGTATAAGAGGTTGGGTCAAACTCTGGCAGCTCGATTGTGATATTAGCAGGTGTCACCGGGTAGGCGTTTACCAATAGCGGCTCAGCATCTAAACGACCTGTGATTTCAAGTAACCTGTCGACCATCGTATCATTGAGCTCTAAGTGAGCTTCGGTTTCAGAGCCAACATGGACTGAAGCGTAAATCTTCGCGTGTTCTGGCCAGAAATCATTTTTAACCAATAGCACTGGGCTAGGGCATTTTCTCAATAAGTGCCAGTCGGTAGGAGTAAAGATGACAGATTCTAAGGTATCGTGCTTACGCGTACCTTTGATTAGGATGTCATGCTCGCCACTGTAAACCTCTGCAATGATCGCTTCATACGGGCGGTTATGCCAAACCACTTGCACGTTAAATTCAATAGAATCATCAAGGTAAGGAGCCGCCACTTTATTCATCCAAATTTCACGTTGATGAATTACGCCTTTACGCATTGCGTCTCTTTCATCGACAGAGAGCATAGATGTCATGTCATACGAGAAATCGTAGATCGATAAAAAGAAAGTGATGTGGCTTGTTGATGTGCTTTTCTTGGCAAGTTGGATAGCACGAACTAGAGCAGGTTGCTCATCGTGATTAATGTCTGCGACAACTAAAATTTTGTTATAGATACTCATAACTAAGCCTACTTTTCAGACCGAACATATAAATAATGTAGCGTAGTTATGGAGAGAATAAGAGAAATATAAGAGGTTTTAAGAGAGAAACATGATGTAGCTCATTATTGAACTACATCATTGATATCTAGACTATTCTTTTGAAACGCCAGCAAGTTCCATCAACGCATCGTGATCTTCGATAGTGATATATTTGCCTTTAACGCTCAAGATGTCTGCTTTTTGGAAGCGACCTAAAAGACGACTAATTGTTTCAACAGTCAAACCAAGGTAGTTACCAATATCGCCACGAGTCATCGTTAGGCGGAACTCACGTGGGCTGAAGCCACGTTGAGAGAAACGAGTAGAAAGGTTGTAAAGGAATGCAGCAAGACGCTCTTCCGCGTTCTTCTTAGAAAGAAGCAGAATCATTTCTTGGTCACCTTTAATCTCATTACTCATCAGACGCATAATTTGCTGACGCAATTTAGGCATTTTGCCTGATAGGTCGTCTAGAATTTCGTATGGAATTTCACAGACCATAGAAGTTTCTAACGCTTGTGCGAAACTAGGGTGCATGTCACCAGTAATCGCATCGAAGCCAACAAGATCGCCCGCTAGGTGGAATGCAGTAATCTGCTCATCACCTTGCTCGGTAATCGTGTAGCTCTTGATCGTTCCAGAGCGAATAGCGTATAGAGATTTAAGCTCGTCACCGGCTTTAAATAACTCTTGGCCTTTTTGAATAGGCTTTTTTCTCTCAATGATCTGATCAAGTTGATCGAGTTCAGATTCATTCAAAGTAAACGGAATACAGAGCTGGCTAATACTACAATCCTGGCAATGGATCGCACAGCCACCAGACTGAACACGTTTCGTCACAGGCTTTTCAGAAATCATAACAATCTTTCACTATTTGATATACGTCAATATTTTAGCATTCCTTAATCCTAAAGGGTAGTAAAAAAACCGGATTAAAGACGCCACTATACGGTATAAATAATAAGCTGTAGCGCCATATAACCGGTATAGAAGCCGTAAATGAGGATTAAAATTGCACCAAACTGACGAAATAAGTCAGCTTGTTGCAGTTTTTTGAGGAAATTTGCCCCCATTCCAACCGTGAGCATCGCAGGGAGGGTTCCTAAACCGAAAGCAAGCATGATACCCGCTCCGTTATACCAACTTCCTGATACGGCCGCCCATGTAAGCATAGAATAAACAAGGCCACATGGTAACCACCCCCAAATGAAACCAAATGGTAGAGCGTGACTAGGATGCTTCAATGGTAGAAATGATTTACCGACAGGAGAGATATAGCGCCATAGTTTTTGTCCGACTTTTTCAAAAAACAACAAGCCGAACCACCATTTGCCAATATACAAACCTAAGACGATCATAAAGCCAGCAGCAAATAATCGCAGCCAACCTAGCAGAGCGTTAAAATCGCTTAGCTGACCTATAGAAGAAATTGCACCGCCAATCACACCGCCAATCACGGCATAGCTTAGCAAGCGTCCTAGGTTATAAAGCAGGGGAATGACAGGGGAAGGTTTACTGTTTCCAATTGAAAGAAGCGACGCAATGCCACCACACATTCCCATGCAGTGACCTGCGCCGATCAACCCAACAACAAAGGCTCCGATCCAATCAGGCGTCATCGTTCTTTTTGTCTAAGTTAGTTTGGCTTTCTACGTTAGCTTTCTCGTTCTTAACAGGTTTACTATCAGAATGGTGAAGAGCATTAGTGTCTTCATCAAACAGAATGTTGTGGCCTTGACGCTCAAGGTCTTCAAACTGCTCACTCTTAACTGCCCACAGAAATATACCGACAGCGATGCACACAAGTACGATCGCAATTGGAATAAGTATGTATAAACTTTCCATTATTTACCTTGCTCTTTTAAAAGCCTTAACGAGTTAGACACAACAATAATAGAGCTAGCAGACATGCCAACAACGGCAATGTATGGAGCAACCAAACCAGCAACAGCCAATGGAAGAATAACTAAGTTATACCCCAACGACCACGCTAAGTTTTCACGGATTATCTTACGCGTTTTAAGCGCTAATGTTCGTGATTTAAGTAATCTATCGAGTTTGTCACCCAATAACACCATATCCGCTGAGGCTTTCGCCACGTCGGTACCGCCGCCCATTGCGACAGAAAGGTGAGCACCCGCCAGAATAGGCGCATCGTTAATACCGTCACCAACCATCATGGTGATGTCACTAGCGTCTCTAGAGTTTAAATAAGCCAGTTTATCTTCCGGCTTCGCGTTAGCAACAATGTCAGTAATGCCGATCTCTTCAGCAACAGGTTTCGCGTTAATCAAAGAATCGCCAGTCAGCAGCGTGGTTTTGATTCCCGCTTCTTTGAATTGCTTAATGAACTCAATACTTTCTTTACGAATCGGGTCTTCATAAGTGAATGTTGCGGTATGTCGACCAGACATCGACAAGTAAATACCATTGCTTTCCGATGTTTGTGCATCACCAAGAATGAATTCACTGCTGCCGATAGCGACTTCTTGTCCATTCCACTCACCAGTGATACCAGAGCCAATTACGTTATTGACAGACTCTACTTCGATATCATCAGAAAGATGAGTCTTGAACGCTTTCGCGATAGGGTGGTTAGCATGTTGCTCTAGGCTCGCCGCTACTTTCAAACAGGTGTCTTTATCAAGTTCTGCGAAGGTTTCAACTTGGCTGATACGAATATCACCCTCGGTCAACGTGCCTGTTTTATCTATGATCAAGTGATTCACTTTGCACAAAGTTTCAAACACATGGCCTTTGCGCAGCAAGATACCGAAATTACCCATACGAGAAGTTGAGCAGGTGATGGCTGTCGGTGTTGCAAGCGATAGAGCACAAGGACATGTCGCAACAAGTACCGAGAGCATAATCCAGAAAGCATCTTCTGGACGTGTTTGGTGCCAGTAAAACCAAGTGCCGAACGAGATAACCAGAATCACAGCAACAAAGTATCGAGCAACCACATCGGCAATCTCTGCGATGCGAGGCTTAGACAGTTGCGCTTCATCCTGAAGGCGAACGATATTGGAAATCACGGAATCCGCTTTAGACGTCATCACTTCCAATTCAAACGATTCATCACCATTCAATGTACCAGCAAAGACGGTATCGTCTTCGTTCTTAACCACATGAATTGACTCACCAGTCAGCATGGATTCATCAATGTGAATTCTGCCAGATAATACTTTGCCATCCGCAGGAATATGCTCACCAGGAAGAACGCGAATCTGGTCGCCGACTTTCAATGTTTTAACTGGAACTTGTTCACCGTCTAATGTTGTCGCCATAGCTGGAACTAGCTTAAGCAGGTTACCACTAGCTGCTGCCGCTTTACGACGCGCGCGCATCTCAAGGAAACGCCCCAGTAATAGGAAGAAGGTGAACATCGAGATAGATTCAAAGAACACTTCGCCTTGCTCTGTCACCGTTGCCACTAAACTCGCAACATAGGCAAACAATAGAGCGATCGACACAGGAACATCCATGCCCAAGGTTCGGCCTTTAATACTACGCCAAGCGTTAATATAGAACGGTAATGCTGAGTAGAGCAGTACAGGCGTTGCGAAGATCAAACTCACCCAACGAAAGTAGCTTTTGAATTCCGGCTCAAGGCTGCCAAAAACTTCGAGATAAAGCGCCACCGCTAGCATCATAACTTGCATAGTCGCTAAACCCGCGACACCAAGACGATAAAGGTAGTTTTTCATCGAACGATGATAAGCGGCTTCTTGTTGGTCAGCCTCGAATGGTGCAGCTTTGTAGCCCAACCTATGAATCGCGGATAGCAACTCGCTTAGTTTAGCCTGAGTGTTGTCCCAACTAAGCAAAGCGCGGTTGGTCGTGGTATTAACACGAATACTCACAACGCCAAGCTTTGAAGAAACTTGCTTCTCAATAAGCCAAGCACAAGCCGCACAAGAGACACCATCTAGTGACAATGTCACCTCAGAGACGTTTTCGGAGTTACGGACGAACTCCAATTGAACATCTTCATTGTCATAGTGACTGAGAGCCAGAAGTTGCTCTGGCACCAGATCGGCTTTTTCAGCCGGAGCAGTACGGTATTGGTAATAAGAGACCAAACCGCTATCTATGATTGTCTGGGCTACGGTTTCGCAACCCGGACAACACATAGGACGAACCGATCCTAAAATTTCTACTTTAAAATCCGTTTCCGCTGGTACATCTTCACCGCAGTGATAACAGGATTCACACATAAGCTTTAATTCGTTAGTTGAGTAGGAGTATCAATAGGGAAGTTCATGCGACCTTGCACTAACCATTCAGAATCATGCGGAGAAAGCTCAATAAACCATGGTCCTTGCATTTCGTGATCCAAAGTCATGGTGTAGTTGCCTTTCGCATCCGCTGTCAGTAGTTGAGTAAAATCGCGGTCAGGCAGTGTTCTGTGAACAAACATTGCGTTAATCGCAGGGAAGTGATCGAGTTTACCTTTCTCAAGAGTAATGATAACTGAGTTACCTTTCTCGTTAACTGAAGCTGAAAGGCCGAGTTCCTTTGCAATATTTACTTTTGAAATGTCGACATTAATGCCTTTTCCTTTTTTATAGTAATCCTCAGTCACTAGGTCTACAGAGTTCTGTGTGAACACAATAACCGTCATGATGGTCCAAATAACTACTGTCGCTGGCAACGCGATTAAGAACCACGGCCAAAACTGTTTATACCAAGGCTTTACCATAAAAAAGATCTCAAAAAAGAATAAAAAGAAGGGGTTATAAAATAAAGGAAAGACAGCCTCTTAGAAAGAGGCTGTTATTGAAATGTTACTTATTATCCGAGTTGCTTAAGCTCCACACGTATGATGAAATCAGTTGTACTTTATCCTCGCCTAGAATGTCTTTCCAAGCAGGCATCACGCCAGAGCGTCCGTACATTACTGTTTCCGTCACAGCTGCGCGAGAGTCGCCAAACAACCAGTCGCGGTCAGTCAGGTCAGGTGCACCTACAGCAGGGTTACCCTTACCATCTGTACCGTGACATGCAGCACATACAACAAAGCGTGCTTTACCAGCTTCAGCTTCACGAGCATTCACACTACGTCCAGAAAGGCTAAGCGTGTAGCTAACCACTTCTTTAACGCCTTGCTCGCCAAGTGCATCTTTCCAGCCTGGCATTTGGCCAACACGACCATGCATGATTGTTGTCACGATAGCTTGTGGTTCACCACCATATAGCCATGCGTCATCAGTTAGGTTAGGAAAACCTTTTTGACCACGAGCATCAGAGCCGTGACACTGAGAACAGTTTTGCAAGAATAAACGTTGGCCCACTTTAATTGCGTCAGCATCTGATGCAATGTCAGGGACAGAACGTAAACCATTTTCGTCGTGAGCTAGCTTTTTGAATGCTTCACCAAAATAGGTGTTGGCGTCATCAAGCTCTTTCGCGTACTCGTCTAACTGCTTGTTCGCTTGAGCCGCAGCAATCGAAGAGCGAGACTCTTCAATACTACGAACTTCTTGGTTTGAACTTGTCCAACCTAGTAGACCTTTAAAATTGCCAAGGCCAGGGTAAAGAGCAAGGTAAACCGCTGCAAACACAATCGTACTGATGAAAAGGTATGTCCACCATTTTGGTAGTGGGTTATTAAGCTCACGAATACCATCGTATTCATGGCCCATATCATGACCTTCTTCTACGCCAGTTCGATCTTTAAAACACCAACGAAGCAAGACAGCACAACCAATTAGGGTACCAATCGTAATCGCACTAACCCAGATACTCCAGAATGTACTCATTACTTTGTCACTCCTTGATTTTTAGAACTTGTTGCCGGCTCGTCGTCTGCAAACACTAGGTTCGCATCTTCGTCGAAACGTGATTTACGATTCTTGCCGTATGCCCACCAAACGATGCCGATGAAGCAAGCAAAAACAGTAACAGTCCAAACACTTTGAAATGTAATAATGTCCATAATTATTCCTTATTTCATTGCGTGGCCAAGCGATTGAAGGTAAGCGATGATTGCATCCATCTCTGTTTTTCCTTCAACATCTTGTTTAGCGTTAGCAATTTGTTCGTCTGTGTAAGGAACACCAAATTGATTACGGAAGAGTTCAAGCTTCTGTTGAGTCAATTTGCCATCAAGTACATTCTCAGCAAGCCATGGGAAACCAGGCATGTTTGATTCAGGAACAAGTTCACGAGGGTCGATAAGGTGAACACGGTGCCACTCATCAGAGTAACGATCACCAACACGCGCTAGATCTGGACCAGTACGCTTAGAACCCCATAGGAATGGGTGTTCCCAAACGCTTTCGCCCGCTACAGAGTAGTGACCGTAACGTTCAGTTTCAGAGCGGAAAGGACGAATCATTTGGCTGTGACATACGTTACAACCTTCGCGGATATAAATATCACGACCTTCCATTTCCAGAGCAGAGTAAACGCGTAGGTTTTCTACAGGTTCAGTCGTCTGCTTTTGGAAAATAAGAGGGGTAATTTCTACTAAAGCACCAAAACTGATAGCAATAACGATCAAGATCGCCAGTAGGCCAACGTTCTTCTCTACCAACTCATGGCGATTATTTGAATTTGAGCTCATTCTAAATCTCCTTAAGCCGGTTGAGGGATAGCTTTAAGGCTATCTTTAGGTGCAGAAACAGTTTTGTACGTGTTGTATGCCATTAGGAACATACCAGATAGGAAGATAAAACCACCTAAGAAGCGTACAAAGTAGAACGGGTAAGATGCTTCTACAGATTCAACGAAGCTGTAAGTTAATGTACCGTCAGAGTTAACTGCACGCCACATCAGACCTTGCATCACACCAGAAATCCACATTGCAACAATGTAGAAAACCGTACCAATCGTTGCTAACCAGAAGTGAACATTGATTAGAGATACAGAGTACATACGCTCTTGACCAAATAGTTTAGGAACTAAGTGGTAAACCGAACCGATAGAAACCATCGCAACCCAACCTAGCGCACCAGAGTGAACGTGACCGATAGTCCAGTCCGTGTAGTGAGATAGTGCGTTAACCGTTTTGATTGCCATCATAGGGCCTTCGAAAGTCGACATGCCGTAGAATGATAGAGAAACGATTAGGAAACGTAGGATAGGGTCGTAGCGTAGCTTATGCCACGCACCAGATAGAGTCATAATACCGTTGATCATGCCACCCCAAGATGGAGCAAACAGAACCAAAGACATAACCATACCTAGAGACTGAGTCCAGTCTGGAAGTGCTGTGTAGTGTAGGTGGTGAGGACCAGCCCAAATATACAGAGACACAAGAGCCCAGAAGTGAACAATCGACAAACGGTAAGAGTAAACAGGGCGACCAGCTTGTTTAGGAACGAAGTAATACATCATACCTAGGAAACCAGCTGTCAATAGGAAGCCTACCGCATTGTGTCCGTACCACCATTGCACCATTGCATCGATCGCTCCGGAATAAATCGAGTACGATTTAAACGCAGATACAGGAACAGCCAGGCTGTTAACGATGTGCAACACGGCAACCGTGATGATGAAGGCTCCGAAGAACCAGTTAGCTACATAAATGTGCGATGTCTTACGCTTAATCATGGTTCCGAAGAACACGACCGCATAAGCTACCCACACAAGAGTAATAGCAATATCGATTGGCCATTCAAGTTCTGCGTATTCTTTACCAGAGGTTAAACCTAACGGTAAAGTAATTGCAGCGGACAGGATAATCGCTTGCCAACCCCAAAAGGTAAAGGCTACGAGAGGGCCACCAAAGAGACGCGTCTGACAGGTACGTTGCACAACATAATATGATGTTGCAAACAGCGCACTTGTACCGAACGCAAAAATAACCGCATTAGTATGCAGGGGACGTAAACGACTGTACGTCAGCCACGGCGTATCAAAGTTTAGCTGTGGCCAAACTAATTGAGCGGCAATCAAAACACCAACGCCCATACCGACAATACCCCACAAAATTGTAACGAGGGTAAATTGACGGACGACCGTATAGTTGTAGTTTTGTTCAAGCTGCTTTTCTTGGCTCATTTGCATGCTTCCAATTTCTTATTTACTACACTTTACTTCCAACACGACTCACGTCGTAATGCCACCCAAATTAGAAAAGGAAATTCAGCCTATTCAGAGCTTTATTTCCACTTGCTGATTTTAAAAAAAAGTGGCATTTTCAACGCGACACTATACTTGAATTAACAAATCAATGACAGAGTAGTAACCTTACGCTTGGTCTGGAATTGGATTTTTATTTAAAAACTTTGAACTTTGTAACAAGGAGTAAAGATTATAATGGCGGCACAAAAGCTAACAAAAGGCAGGCTTGTTCAAATTATCGTCATGTTGGTTATTTTAATAGCTGCATTTACTTGGAGAACAGTGACATACGACAATGACGAAACAGTAAACTGTATAATTTCTAAACCTTGCCAAATTACTATTGATAAACATAATGTTTTAATTTCGGGTGATAACCTAGGGTATTCGATCGAAACATCTAAAACTGGTAAATTTATCATTAACTATAATGAGAGTGGAACTCTAGAAGAAAAAGGGGCATCAATTTGGCTGTTACGAACGAACGCTCAGAACTCCTCAATAACGGTTACATTTCCACAACAGATAGCCACACTTTCTGTAAACCTTTCTAAGGAATAACACAGTAACAAGTTAGTCTCACCTCAATTCTTTTGATAGAAATATGTACTAAGTCAGTGAAATAGATTGTATAAAAGTGTTATAAAGAGAGCATTAATAAAATCTTCCGAGATCTATGAAATTTCTATCAAAAGTCTCTTATTCCCTAGACGATAAAATCGCAGTAGATGAGCTGCTCAGTGGGGTGGCAAACCCTGACGATATTGCCTGTCTTATCTGCTACTGCACCGAAGAGTACTCCACACTTGCTGTGCAGAGATATTTGGTAGATGCGCTCCCGAATACACCAATACATGGCTGCACCACTTGTCACGGTATTATGACCGAAACAGGGTTCCATTCAGGCCCTGTGATTGGGATACTCATCATCTATGATTCCGGGATCAATGCCTACGGTACCGGCATCAGTCACTTTGGCGATTCCATAGACCGTAGTACATTCAGCGCCATCGATAAAGCATTAAAGAACGCCAACCGAGAAGGTGAAATACCCGATCTTATCTTGCTCCATTCCACCCCAGGAAATGAAGAGAAGGTGATGGCGGCCATCGATAACAAATTTGGCACAGAGGTGCCGATTATTGGTGGAAGCGCAGCAGACAATCAAGTGTCTGGAAATTGGAGTATCTTTACCGAAGAAGCTCTTGCTATTAATGGCGTCTCTTTAACGGTGTTTTTTGCGTCACAATCCATCTATTCATCTTTTAGCGCCGGTCATACACCCACTCAGTATTCAGGCACCGTCACCAAAGTAAGAAATCGAATATTGTTAGAGATCGACCATAGGCCTGCGACCACCGTTTATAATGAATGGACTAATTTTCATTTAGGTGGCAGTGATGATGGGTATATTTTTGAAAAGTCGACAGTTTATCCATTAGGTCGAAAGGTCGGTTCTTCTTACGACTACCCATATTTCAAGTTGTCGCATTCGATCAGAGAAACTGAGTGTAACGGTATCGAGTTGTTCACTGATATCAATGAAGGTGACACCATCTATTTGATGCAAGGCTCTAAGCAACAACTTATCAGCCGTGCCGCTAACATCATTCATTCGTCTTACTATAATGATATGGATCTTGAAGAAAAATTAGGGGCGATCAACATATTCTGTGCAGGACCAATGCTGCACCTAAAACAAGATATGGATGAGGTTTGTGACCAAATCAATCACGCACTTGGTGGGCTTCCATACATATGTCCATTTACGTTTGGTGAGCAAGGCAGACTCTCTGGTGGTGAGAATGCGCACGGAAATTTGATGGTATCGTCTGCAACGTTTTATAGGCTGAAAAAGTAATGGATACTGAAGACCAGGAAGCGCTGCAAGAAGCTCGTATTGAACTCCAAAAACTAAAGGTCCGTGAACGTAAATTAGCTGAAGAGAATAGGGTGATCCTATCGACTATCTCTGCGATCAGTAAGGCGAGTAACATATCTGAAATATTTTCTAGTCTCGAATTCGCACTCAAAAAATACATAAAGTTTGATGATTTTATTGTGGTATCAAGAGTAGGGAATGAAGGTAGTTTCAAAACCCTGTTAACCAATAACAAAGTATTCGAACAAATGAATTGGACAGATTGTGGCAAGCTATCGCGAGTCATTAATGGAGAATGTGCCATTCTTTTTGAACCCAAATCTCTGGGTGAATTCAGCACTTTGCATCCCATTATCCTAGACCAAATTAACTCCGTACTGATTACTGGTATTGATAGCGGGCTTACACAATCCGTTATCATCTTTATCCATTCCAATACCAAACACTTTAGTATTGAAACCAAAGCCACTCTAAACCGATTTCGACCGCTGATTGAGCGTGCTGTTTTCGATATTGAAAACAAAGAAAAACTTGAAGCGACAGTCCGAGAACGTACAGCAGAACTCGTAGCAGCAAGAAAAGACGCAGAAAGAGCCAACAAAGCCAAATCTGAATTCTTAGCAATGATGAGTCATGAGTTAAGAACGCCGCTAAACGCCACCATAGGCTTAATCGACACGCTAAAGTCCACACCGCTGAATGATGAACAACAGTCTATATTGTTAAATATGAGTACATCATCTGAACTCCTATTGGCGATCATCAGTGATGTATTGGACTTTTCAAAGATTGAATCTGGATGCTTCTCGTTGGCTCCTCAATGGAGCAATGCAAGAGACACTGTAACTTTTGTTTTATCTGAACAAAAGAAGATAGCAGACGATAAAGGGTTGTCGTTAACCCTAACTAGCGACATTCCAGAAGGTGAACTACATTACATCGACCCAAGTCGCTTAGCACAGATCCTTTTTAATCTCATTGGTAACGCAATAAAGTTCACTGAACACGGGCATGTACATGTTTCTATTACATACCAGCACAGTTCATTCCGTATTAGCGTAGAAGACACCGGAATTGGCATCAGCTCACAGCAACTTTCGTCATTATTCAGTCCGTTCGTGCAAGCCGATAGCACAATCACACGTAGATTTGGTGGCACCGGCTTAGGTTTAGCAATAACAAAACGACTAGTAGAACTGATGCGCGGGCGTATATCGGTCGAGAGTGAGCCAGGAAAAGGCTCGAAATTTGAAGTGCGGTTACCAGTTCTAACGAGAGTTACGAACAATCAAGATCATGCTGCAGAAGATAAATACTCGCAAGTTCCCAGAACCCGTTATTCAGTGTTAGTTGTTGAAGACAACCCAACCAATCAGATGGTGATTCAATTGATCCTTGCGCGGCAAGGCCATGAAGTTTTCATCGCAAGCAACGGTGAAGAAGCCATTGGCTTTGTAGAAAGAGGTAATGACCCGATAGACATTATCTTGATGGATGTGTCGATGCCAGTTATGGACGGAATAACCACAACCAAATACATGAGAGACGCAAACATCAAAACACCAATTGTCGCGCTAACGGCACACACATCAGTAGAAGATAAATTTTCTTGTTTAGATGTCGGTATGAATGATTTCATTACCAAACCTGTAAGAACCAAAGAGATCATTGAAGCAATTGATAGGTTAATGCTTGAAGTCTAATAAACGTATTCTTAATCGAAGATTAGGAAATATGTTTATTAGGTATTTTATGGTAAATAGACTTACTGTTAAATGGAACGTCAGTTTGGTAGTCAAACAAGAGGCAGGGCATCACATAAAGGTACCTGCCTTATAAACACCAAACTCAATTTAACATAATATACATAATACGCACTGAATCGAGGGTTCTATCCCTAGGGCTATAGCACCGCAAGCCATTGAAATACTTGTTAAACCAAGCCCATTATACTTTTTTGCAATGCTGTTCCACAGTGTGTTAGAGCAATTTAGTAAT
>NZ_JBFRTD010000043.1:0-4205 GCF_041473955.1 Vibrio sp. 10N.222.54.E6
GCAGGGGATAAATGGGACTATCAAGTGCAGCTGTTTGGTCACAACCGAGTGGCGCACTATCTCGAAGGAAACCAAGCTCTACTCAGTCAGCGAGGCGGTATCTGCCAGAAGCTGGCTAACGATGACGCCATTTACGCCCACTACGCCGCGCAGCACGGTTTTTTACACCGACAAAAAAACAATCGCTTTGATTTGCGCGATTACGACGCGTTCTTTTTTGTCTCCACCACGGAAAAAGACCCACAAGAGCTGCTTGATGCGCGAATGACTCTAGAGACAGGACTGGCGCAGCTTGGTTTTGATTTACTGCCCGTCACGCCTGAGATGTTGCTGACCGATGTGAGTGATATCTTAAACTTTGATAAACGACAAGACCGGCCAAAGGAAAAAGGCTACAACCCGTTAGAGCCTTTGAACCTGCAAGCCCTCTCTCCCGATACCGAAGCGTTAACGCATCGTGGCCATATCGCCACCCGTCATACCAATGACCAAGGGGAGGAGGTGCGCACACGGCTGGTCAATTTGGGACTTTCTCGTCTGCCTGGGGATTATCGCTTGTACGCCTTACCTGAGGCCTTTTCTTCTCTTCGCAACGTTTCTCGTAATATCACTTGCCCTCACCGCGTCACGTTGAGCTTTCGTAATGAGCCAACCGGTAAGCAAAATGCGGATAACGATAATAAGATAAAAGACTTAACCAAGACGGTGAACAGCCAAATGGCGCTGCTGGCTCCAACAGCGGAAGATGAGCTCAAAGAGCGAAAAGCCCTACAAAAAGGTCTGTTGTCTAAAGAGTTTACCATTGCGTCTATGGTCCTCACGGTCTCCCTGTTTACCGATAAGACCCACCAGAAAAAAGACACCCAAGCGGCGAAGGAGTCATTCAGCCATGCTGGCCTTGATATCATTCCCCTGAAAATGAATCAGCCGCAAGCGCTGCTTTCAACGTTGCCTTTTATGATGAGCGAAGGGTTGTGGGGCGATTGTAAAAAAGCCGGCCGAGTTCGCACGTTAAAAAGCTCTAATCTGGTGAACCTCTTCCCTCTCATCATGGATTTTTGTCAGTTAAAAGGCGGCGTATTGCTGCCCACGATGCGCCAGCAAATTTCTTTCTTTAACCCTTTCACCTGTGGCAGTGATAACCAAAATATCGCACTGACTGGCGGCTCAGGCGCAGGGAAAAGCTTTCTGGTTCAAGAGATTGCCGAAACGGTTTACGCCATGGGCGGTAAAGTGTGGATCCTCGATAAAGGGGCCAGCTATAAAAAATTGACGCTCAGCCTTGGGGGGACGTACATGACGCACGCCAACATCTTCTTAAATCCCTTCACGCATTTAGGCGCCATGCAAAGTGCTGAGTTTGAGTTTGTGGATGATGACGGTAGACCGGTCGACCCCATGATGGAAGCGCTCGATAATATCACGGCGTTGTTTGCCACCATCGCGTCACCCTACGTCCCACTGACGGCGTTTCAACAAAGCGTCTTAGGCGATGCGATAGTGACGGCATGGGAGCGTAAAGGTAATCAAGCCTTGGTGGATGATGTCAGAGACGCCTTGATTGAGATTGCTGGAGAAGAAAGCGACCGACGCATCAAAGACATTGCGGTGCAACTGAAAAAGTTCTGCACCGACGGCATGTACAAAGATGTGTTCAACAAGCCCTCCATGCTCGACCCCAGTGTGGAAATCACCACGCTGGAGCTGGATGGGTTTCCGCCTGCTGTGCTCAGACCCGTGATTTTTGCGTTGATGGTGTCGATTAACCAGCAGATGTACCTGGCTGGCTCTCGCTCTACCCCAAAGCTGTGCATCATTGAAGAAGCCTGGAGCCTCCTCTCTGGGGCAAACGAGCAAGCGAGGGAGTTCATCAACACCGGTTATCGCACCGCCCGTAAGTTCGGCGGCGCTTTTTGTACAGTGACTCAAGGGATTGAAGACTTCTTTAGCAACGAGGAAGCCAAAGCCTGCTACAACAACTCCGATATCCACATCATTCTTCGTCAAGGGGAAGGGTTTGATGAGTATCTGATCCAAAACCCGGATGCCTTCTCACCGTTTGAGCAGCGCCTCATTAAAAGTTTCGCTCCGTCTGCCGAAGCGGGATACAGCAGTGCGCGCATCAAAGCGGGTGGCCATGTCACCTATCACCGCTTTTTCGCCTCTCCGGTGAAACGCGCCATGTTCTCAACCGAGCCTAAGGAGTTTGAGTATTGTGAAAATCTTTATAAACAAGGCCACTCACTGGAGCGCGCCATTGAGCAAACCTCCAGGCACTTTTATGGCAAAGACATTGACGCCTTTAATCAAGCCATTGGGGCGAGCGCTTAAATCCCCCCTTTTTCTTTTGGTCGCTGGACTGGCAACGACAAATGCCGCTGGAAAGAACTTGGGCCAAGTGGCCCCTATCTTCCCCATCGGTGAGATTGACATGCTGGAGTGGATTGACCAAAGACTGAAAGGGTTTGAGGCCAGTGGTCAATTAGCGGACATGCAAAACGAGTTCACGGAGCGCGCCAAGCAAAGCATTGAAAACCCACCGCCCGTTGCAGGCTTAACCACCACGATCAACCCCCGCACCTTTTACGTTGACCCAAGCATCACCCTCCCTAAAGACATTATCGCCCCCACTACAGGAGCCGTGATTGCCAAAGCGGGCACCAGAGTGAACCCCTTTGATACCCGCACTTGGCCAAAGGTCGACGGTCAAAACGTTCTACCACGATTTGAGTTAAGTAAGGTGCTGGTCTTTTTTGATGCCAGAGACGCGCAGCAACGAAGGTTCGCTAGCGAGTATCAAAACGCCAAGCCAATCAAGTGGGTACTGACAGGAGGCAGCCCGAATAAAATGGCGACCTTATTGGACGCAAGAATGTATTTTGCGCAGCAAGGCCACTTAACCCAATCGCTTAACATTACTCACGTCCCAGCGATTGCCTACCAAGAAGGCACGCGCTGGCGCATCGATGAGGTGAACGTATCGGGTTTGCACCCCTTGGCGATAGAGCAATAACAATGACATCGCATTGGAAGTGCGCACCTCCCTTGATCATGCTTCCAGTATGACGCTTTTTTCTCTTAACCAAGCTCGCTTTTGGCGGCGATAATGGGGCGAAGCCTCTTGTCGAGACAAAAGGAGTACCACGCTCGGCGTGGAAAAAGGACACCCCATGACACAACGACACTTTCGTTTACTGTTGTGCTGCCTATTGGTTTTTATTGCCCCATCAACCCTAGCAGCCAGTGCGGCGTGTAAAAGCCGTTTTATTAACCCCATGACCGATATTTGTTGGGATTGCTTGTTTCCGATGACGATAGGCTCAGCCACCGTCATGCCCTCTAAGTACCCCGATACGCCCAATCCCACACTGCCTATCTCTTATTGCCCTAAACCGCCGCCTATCTTTGTGCAAATAGGCATCAACATTGGCTATTGGGAGCCTTATGCCTTAACCGATATCACGCGCGTCCCTTACTGTATGGTGAACATGGGCGTGCAAATGTCCGGCGCTAACACTCAGCGTATCGGTGGGCGCGTGACCGCCCGTGAGAGTGACAGCAGTGACGGAGGCTTTTATCACGCCCATTGGTATAAGTACCCCGTCATTTATTGGCTGCAACTGATGCAATCCACCGCCTGCATGGCCACGGACGTGTTTGATGTGGCCTACATGACGGAAATTGACCCACTTTGGGACGACGATGAGTTATCCCTCATTCTCAATCCCGAAGCGTTACTGTTTGGTAACTTGGTTGCGCAGCTTGCTTGCGTGCCCGAAGCCCTGTTGACCTCCACTAATACTGCCTTACCTATTGATGCGTTATTTTGGTGTTTAGGCTCACAGGGCAGTGCCTATCCGCTCACCGGCACCACCAACTATCGAGACACGCCCATCCAGGCGGCGACACTCTTGATGGAAAAGCTGAACTACAAACTGCACCGGCAAGGGATCATCTGGGAGACGCGCGGCGAAGATGGCGCGATTTGTTATCAATATCCCGATCCTATTTTGCCAAAATCTCGTTATCGGTATCAAATGTCGGGGCCTATTCCCGATGCCGCCTGGTGTCACCCGTACACCACGACAACCACACTCTGGGAAGCCGGCCATGACAACCCGGTGACAGGGGATAACTTTGGTTTTGTACAATGGCGAAAGCGCAACTGTGTCTTTTTATAAGGTGACGCGATGATGCCCATTCTT
>NZ_JBFRTD010000044.1:0-16530 GCF_041473955.1 Vibrio sp. 10N.222.54.E6
AGGACAGTCATTGCCAACCTTGGCGACAAGCAAGATAAGCTAAGTCAGTGGTGTCGAGGCGTTCTAGAACGAAGAGGAATGAACCGAGCGATAGTGGCACTTGCCGCGAAGAACGCACGAATTATATGGTCGCTTTTACACAATCAAACCGAATATGAAAACTATGCTGCTTAAGTAGAAACCTAAGCAGCATAAAGAGTTAAACCCACCGGGTCATTGCAGACGCTAATGATGGAGATAGGTTAAGACCACTTGCGGAGAGCCTGTTAATGCGGCGGACACACCAGATGTCATCTAACGAATAAGGCACCGCAGTCGCGCAAGTCATCAGGGCCACGACGTATGCGAATCGTCGATAAGTAGGCCGAATGTAGAGCGGCAGTCCAAAACCCATCAACATAAGTTTAGCGGATGTTTGACAACCGGGGGAATCCATGTAGTCGCATTAAGGTGTGAGCGGCGCTTGGCTATACTTGAGCGAAGCGAAACTGCCAAGCGTTGCGAATCACTCTTAAATGCTTTGTATGTGACTTGCTACGACTTCTCAATCAAGCTCTTAGTAAACTCTTCTAGTTTTGGATAGTTATCCAAGTCCATCTTATATAGCCTGTAAATTGAAGCAAACTGTTCCCACTTATACACTGCCACTTCGAAGTCACTCTCGTCCCTTGCAAAGTCGAACAAACCATTAACTAAAAACTGAAGCTCTGCAAGACTGTATAAACAGGACTTATAATATGGGTAATTCGTACCAGCTTCTGAAGGCATTGTCTCCATCCGAGAGTGATGAATCTGAAGTAACCTAAGTATCTTAGAAAGGTACTTACCTACTTCTGGTGGTGCATGCTTAATACAATCTTTGAACACTACTACATGATAGTCAGGTAGGACAGGGGCAACTGACGCAAAAACCTTTGCCCGTTTCTTTCTATCTCTGCTTCTATCAGCGGCTTCAATAACAACTTTACTGCTAGTTTCTAAATAATTACAAAGAAGGCTAAGAGCTTGAGGTAAAAAAGATTTTGAAGCTATAAACTCTCTTTCGGTTTGCTTATTGGCGTTATAACGAGAAATATTGAAAGCAATAAGACTAGAAGCAAAAGCAAGCATACCAACATTTAGTGCTTGCCATGAATACCAGACTCTGTGGATATAATTCCAGTCACCGGCACTTTTCCAAACCGGGAAAATGAACATACCAAAGACATAAGCAACGAAAGAGGCAGCACTGATGATATTTATTAATCGTATTAAGTTTTCAGTGCTCCACAAAGCTCTGAACTTGCGCCAAAAAACCTTTATTTTTTCCACCGTACCTCCGATAGAGACTGTCACATAACATTTTAATATCGTGCCAGCACGAATTGGTGTATTTAGCATATATTAAGCACCCTCTCTAACCAACTGAAAATTATGTATATAATTCAGTTTTGATATAATTTCTAGTTAAAAACCGTGCAAACACACATTGCCTCCTATTCGAGGCACGTTATCAATCAAGAACTTCTATTTTGTTCTATACTATTCAATAGCTTAGAAGCACTTAAACAACGTATTCGTGCGTAGTTGTGTTTGAAGAACAGTCTCTAGTGGTCTAGTGGTCTAGTGGATTAGGAATTTGGGGACAAAGTTAGAACTCTAGGCATGAGGGAAAGTAAGGCAAGTTCCTGAGTTTGAACCTGAGTTCAATCCCTATATGGCTCATTTTGGGGCACTTTCGTTCTAAACAGTGCCGATTGAAACTGTTCTGGACAAAACCTATTGTTTGCACCGCACACTCCTAGTTGTAGTGTAAATTCGATGAAATCACATTACTTATCATTGTGACTTGAGTTGCTTAATCTACAAGAGCAATATTGGGGGAATAAAACCTTACCACACACATGGTAAATCAAAGGATTAGAATGGAAAACCTAATAGACGCAGATTTGTTTTCTCAAGTAGAAGAACACCTGAAATGTACCGAACAAAGCTGGTTGATGGGCGCAGGTATTAGTTTTGACGCTAAGCTGCCACTTATGTATCCGTTGACAAATAAAGTTAAAAAGGACTTGAAAGCCGGTAGCAAGGACGTATTCGATAAGATTGTTGAGCCCTTATTCAAAGAGTTGCCACAAGAGTGTCATATTGAGCACATTCTCAGTCACTTAGGTGACTACGCAGCCTTGGCGGAAAGGAGTAAAGATAAAAAGGCCCGCATCAATGGAGCTGAGGTCAAGTTAGATGAGCTTCAAGAAGCCCATCGTTTAATTCTTGACTCGATATCCAATGTCATCAGGTGTGGTTACGTTGAAGGCAAGACCGAAGAAACAGACGAAGAAGGCACACTATCGAAGCCGATAGTAGAAATTGACTCACATTTCGACTTCATTGACACTTTATTCAATCACGCAGGCGCTGGTATTTATGAACGGAGAAAACCCGTAAACATTTTTACCACCAACTATGACACCTTGTTAGAAGATGCTTTGGCCTTAAACAAAACTTCGTACTGGGATGGTTTTTCTGGAGGTGCAGTAGCTCACCGAACTCAGCGTTATGGCGAACCTGTGCCTACCAATGGTCAACGTGCCAACTTAATCAAAATGCATGGTTCAATAGACTGGTTTCTTTGTGAAAAGGGGCATGTCTGGAGAGTCAGAGATAATGATCGCTATCCAAAAGCTGACCGTCGAGTTCTCATCTACCCTCAAGCTACAAAATATATAGCAACCCAACAAGATCCATTCTCTGCACAGTTCGACCTATTTCGTAAAGCTCTAAACTCTCCGAATAGTAATGTGTTAGCTGTGTGTGGATATAGTTTTGGTGATGACCATATCAACAATGAAATTGAGTTCGCCCTATCTAAAGACGACAACAGAACCGTTTTAGTCGCTTTTCTTGAATGCCGAGACGAAATTCCATCCTGTCTAGAGCAATGGCGCAAGTCGAGTTATGGCTCGCGAGTAATTATTGCATCTCTTCATGGTCTCTATGTGGGTGAGCAAGGCCCCTATAAAAGAAAAAACGATGATGATTATTGGTGGACATTTAAAGGTGTCACATCAGTACTTAAAAATGGATGTGAGGTATAAATTATGTTTACACCAACTGATGAGCTGAAAATAGGCCAAGTTGTTGAGGTCTCTGGGACGAGTATCAAAGTTGAAATTTCAGATAAAATCTCTGAGTTAACTAGAACTTTCAACGGTCGAGTTTATCCCATAGGACAAATCGGCAGTATGGTGAAGATCCATTATGGTCGAAAGGTTATTTTCGGTCTAGTTACAATGCTTCGAATGCGCTCTGAAGAGTTGCTAGAGGCTGGTATGCCTATAAGCACTGATTCTGACCAACGACTAATGGAAGTGCAGCTATTGGCTGAAGGTAGTTGGAATAACTCTAGTTCCCAGCTGTCCTTTAAGCGAGGTATTAAGACATACCCACTACCTCAGCAAGGCGTATTTCTATTAACAAACGATGAGATTTCATGTGTTTATCGTTCTGCTGAAGGTGAACGAGAAGAGAAGGTAGATCCATTAGTTCCATTTGCGGTATATAGCGCATCAGAGTCAACAGCTTGCCGAGCGAATATAAATAAAATGTTTGGAATGCACTGTGCAGTATTAGGCTCAACAGGTTCAGGGAAGTCGGGAACTGTCGCAGCAATAATTCATAGTGTTTTGGAGCATAACAGTGGAGAAAAGAACTTCTCTCCACAAATAGTTGTAATTGACCCACATGG
Source organism: Vibrio sp. 10N.222.54.E6 (assembly GCF_041473955.1). NCBI lineage: Bacteria > Pseudomonadati > Pseudomonadota > Gammaproteobacteria > Vibrionales > Vibrionaceae > Vibrio > Vibrio sp. 10N.222.54.E6. The sequence goes on from NZ_JBFRTD010000044.1 coordinate 3,728, forward strand.
CGAATATGGCGCTGCATTCAGTGAAAGGGCTGTACAGTATAGAGCATATGACATCGCAGTAGGTGAAGATAAGCAAGAGCAGATAAAGTTACCATACTGGTTAATGTCAAGCGATGAATTTACTAGTTTGATAGTTGGCAAGACTGAAGAAAGTGCTACTAGCCAAAACAACATCGTTCAAAAAGCTTTAACACATGCTCGTCTGGTTGCGGCTGGCATTGTGCAACCGTGCCCTAGAGAGTTTGCTACCGACATATTGAAAGAACTAGAAAACCATGATGATCCAAACCTTTGTGATAAAAAAGACACATCAGACATCCTTGAGTTTGACAGAGATAAACCAAGACCATTTTGCTTAGATGAGTTTGAGAGTCATATAAGATTCATACAAGGAGGGCGCTTTAAAAAAGGTACTAAAACCCTTGAGACATTGCCACCTACAGATTTAGGGAAAGCTCGTATTCCATCAGTCTTAGATAAGGTGAGAGTTCTCCGAAGAGATAAGCGACTCTCTTTCATGCTGCAATGTTGGGAAGGTGAACAAGATGAAATTAGACTTCACAAGGTTTTAAACCAGCTTGTCGGGGTTCCTGTTGAAGATGAAAAAGACATTAGAATAATAGATATTTCAGGGCTGCCTAACGAAGTTGCAGGCCCTTTAGCTGCCTTGATTGCCAGATTATTGTTTCAATATAAAGTATTTCAAACACAAGAAGAGAAGGAAAAAGATCCAATTCTGCTCGTATGCGAAGAAGCACATAGATATGTGCCTGATCATGGAGAGGCGCAATATGCAGCAGCACAAGGAGCTATAAGACGCATTGCAAGAGAGGGACGAAAATATGGGATTGGCCTTATGCTTGTTAGTCAAAGACCCGCAGATGTAGATAGCACTGTTATATCACAATGTGGCACTTGGGTCGTATTAAGGCTTACTAACTCTGCTGATCAACAGCATGTCGCCCGTTTTCTACCAGATGGTTTATCTGGAATGGTTGGCGCGCTAGCGATTTTGTCACAACAAGAAGCCATATTTGTTGGCGAAGGTGCTGCACTTCCCTCTAGAATCAGAGTTAGAGATCTTCAGAAAAACCAACTTCCAAAATCGAATACAATACCATTTGCTGAAGGTTGGGCTAATGGTCGTCTAGATCTCAAAAAACTTGAAGCTATTGCTGAGCGAATGTGTAGCTGAACAAGCTAAAGATCAGTGCTTATTGCTTGTCTAGTTAGATGCAAGAATGTGGTCAACTGATATTGGCCACGAATTAGTGAATTTGATCACATCGTTAGATGTTCTAAGCATGAGGAAAAGCAAGTCAAATTGACGAGTTAAAAATCAGATTCAAGCTCTTGCTGACTCATTTTGGGGCATTTTCGAGCTAGAAAATGCCACGTGTTAAAATTCAGATTGTGACGTTTTTGGGGCAGCTCTGAGCTAGCTGGCACTTTGAGAGACAAGTGCCACGGGTAAAACTTTAGGCCAATGAAGCCTCTGGATAAAACTTTGCCAGTGACATTACTAGAATAGAATGCTGCTGCGCGGCTCACTTGGCTTTGCGAAAATCGCTACTTCATGACATTAGCTGATTAGTCATGTACAATTAATGCAACCAACAAGAGGAACATTGATATGGCCAATGTCTCAAATCCGAAGCGCCAAAAAGCTACATTTACCCCTAGCTTAAAGAACTTCAAAACCAGTTTGGGTTATGAAGGCATGACGATAAATAAGAAATCGAACGTTCAAACCATTGAAGATTTAAAACGCAAGTATGCGAGATAAATATGGTGCTGATCAGGACAAATACTGTTACTCAAATTCTGATGTTTTAATTAACAGATTGAATATACTTGACTCGGATGAACTTGAAAAAGCCGAAGTTGAGTTTACGAGTTATAGGTACCTTTCATACAAAAGTAATGTTTCTGAAATCAAGCATTTAGACTTCAATCACCTCAAATGTCTACATCACCATCTATTCCAAGATATTTTTGAATGGGCAGGTCAAGTTCGAGAAGTGGATATATCTAAAGGCTACACTCGATTCTGTACCGTTTCTAGGATTGAAGCTGAAGCTTCAAAATTATTTGATATTATCCCTTCGTTAGACAATTTGGCTTTGCCTGATCTTATCCAAGAATTAGCCAGTCTATTTTGCGAATTAAATTTGTTACATCCTTTTAGGGAAGGTAATGGCCGAACTTTACGTTTTTTCTTTGAAGAACTCGTATTTGTCCTTGGCTACACCATCGAGTGGCCTAAAATTACTCAACAAGAATGGATTGATGCAAATATTGCAGGGGTATCACTCGATTTAGAACCGTTAATTACAATATTTCGTTTAGCTCTATCTAGTGAAAAACAAGACTGAATTTTTGTGCGATTGCATTAGTTTTAATCGCCTAAACTCAGCTGAGGAGTGTTGAACCGCTTTTTTCTGTGAAAAATAACGGGGCGAAAGTGGTTTAACTTATCTTCGCCGTCTAACTTGATGTAGCCAAAAACAGATCAAACTAAATTGGAACTGACAAACTTTAATGTCCTCGGACAATTACAGTGGGAATAGCTGATTTATAGAAGCCGCGTATCGAAAGAAATTTCGTGTTTTTTGGCTGTTTTGATGAGTTTTGGATAACCTGGATGTTTTGTGTTGAGCACATAGTTTTGTTCGCGAGGCACAATCACCGATGGGATCGCCAGCGCCAAGCTTGAATAGCTCGATAACCATTGATCACCGATTTCGGCTGTCTGAAGCGGGGCTGGCTCTTCATTCCAGTTGTCCGGTAAGTCGTCATTTTCAAGGACCAAAGCATCGGCTTCATCCAGTTCCAACGTAAACAAGACATAATTTTCAAGTACTTTGGTATTTTTGAGATGAACCAAGATTTCTAAAATGGCAAGTGACTCTGACGCAGCAACATAAACCGCAGACCGTCCAATAGAATTCCAACGCCCTCCGTACAGTCTGGAGCCTTCGCCATCGAAAGCTGACTCTTCCCACTTTTCCTTTACGATTCGGTACAAAGTGATCAAGAAAATACCCCATGCTCTAATCGTCCAATTAGGTTTAGCACACCCTCTGATTCAGCAGTTGTGGCAACCATATCGATAGGGCGGCGATTACCCAAACCAACCACAGGGGATTTGATCCATTCACACGCGGCCAAAATATCACCTTCAAACAAGTTGATGGTTTGGTTGAATATCTCAGCAAAACGGTACAAACGATCACTTTCGTCTTTGTTAAAACGTCCAGCTTTCGATCTGCGGTTTAGTGTGGCTGGTGGAATTGTAACAGCGGTAGCCAACTCTTTCTTTTCCAATTTAGAGTGCTTGGCTAGTTTGTCAAAAACATCAAAATCCAGACCTTTATGAACAGACTCATAAAGGGTTACCCCTCGCGATGGAATACCTACTTGCTGCCAAAAGCTAGCTGGCTGTTTAACAGGCTTGAATGCTTGCATTTGTGACATAACAATAACTCCTTATCAGATGGTAGTGTCATTATGTATCAGATGATTGCGGTAGGCAAGTTTACAAGTACATAGCTTGGAAAATTGGAGAGCGACAAGTAAGTTAGAGCATTCTCTGCTTTATTTTACCAGAGAAAGAAACGCCGCAATTCCAACTGTCGGAAGACAATAGAGATTGAGAACATGAGTCGCGACGACATGCTGACTCAGAACTGGACAAGGTTCATCTAGAGAGGGTTTAAAAGAGGTAATTGCTCCAATATCTTGCCAGACCTAGCCTTGTCTTTCAGAGATACCGCAATAAATCAGTTGTTGGCCATGCCAAATAGCATAGATGCCAGCAGCAACTTTCGGGCCATCAAAGATTACTTGCTACAACAAGCGTATTTTGCGAATAGATTAAAACTCAGCAGTCGCAAGTATAACGACACTTTGGATACGTAGAGCAACCATAAAAAGACATACCAGATTTAGCTCCTCGCTTAGCAACACGCATTACAAGCTTAGATTGGCAACTAGGACAAATCATAGATTCGACGCCTGCCCTGTGTGTTTGGGGCGATATTGAGGGTTTATTTTGAAAGCTGCGGCCATCTTCAATCATATGTACTAGTTCGCTGCCGTTGACTAGCCACAGGCGCTTATCTAGAGAAAAAGTGACAGCCTCAGAAGTAAAGTCTCCTGAAGTTACGATAATCATCTTACTGGCATTGTTCGCGATCATGACACCGTACATTTCCCTTAGAATTTGCACACCCACTTTGCGAGTTTTCCAATGCTTACATTGTACAAGGCTTAATTCACTATCTTTTGTAAGCCAAATATCAACACCGCCATCAGATTTTTGAGCGAAAGACTGTTTGACCGCATACCCTTGAGACTTAAAGTATTCTCCGATGTAACTTTCAAATTCGATCCAAGTCAGGTGATTTAGTGGGGAAGTATTCCTCTGAATTTTAATCTGAGTGTTCGTCTTGAGATAGCTTCTTTTCCTCTGATATTGCTTGAAAAACGCTATCGGTGCGGGGAGAAGAAATAAGAACGTAAAATATGGAGCCATCAAGGGCAAGTTTGGAGCAATAGCTTCAAAGATGAAATTATTGCTATCCACGGCCAAGCTAGGTAATAGATATGAAAGCCCAAAATAAATACAAGCAGAGAGTACTACGCTTAACCACCATGGAGCGTCCATTAAGTGCCATATGATTCCATCGTTTTTTCGTGCCATTTGAAGATTACCTGATAAGCATTTAGATGCATTAAAACACAAACGATAGATGATCGATAGATGGTGGGTATAGTTTGTAAGGTGATATTTATCAGGATGATAGCTATTGATGAGCTAAGGCTGGGAAGGCAACGCTTGAATTCGGATTCCTTGTTCGGAATCCGAACACTTCTAACTCATAGTTGTTGAGTAGACGACATACTCAAGTCAAGATGACCGTGCTCACCAAGCGACTACAAACCAAAGTCTGCATGACATCAAATTTGGGAGTTAGCAGATTTTAAGGCACTTTCATGATAAATTTGCCAACATGATAAAATCGATTAACAACCTTCAATTTATATGAATGACCAACTAACCCCAATCAACAAAGACCATTTGAAAAAATTTATCCGAGCAGAACTGGAGCTAACATGGTTTGATAATAAATCAGCTAGTCCGGATATGTCTTGGGTTACTCCTACGGTGCTAGACACATTGTTTACTGAGTTGATAACTCATACGCGTGGTAATCAATCAAAGGCTGCTAGGATGTTAGGGATCAACAGGGGTGGTTTCAGCAAAAAATTAAACCAGATTACAAGTAATGAACTTGGATTGGTTGAAAGCCTATAGGTATATATCAAGCCTATTAGGACACAGCAGAGGGCGTAGCCATCATTACCTTGAAAAACGCCGCCAGTCAGTAGCTTGGTCTAATTTACCCCGTGAGACATCACGGGGATTTACAGCGAAGCATGATAAGAACGGATAACTTTTGGCAGGGTAAACCAACAGCTTAAAACTGCTTTTGAACCGGGCAAGGGTATTGCTCTTTGAGAGCGGCAACAAGGTAGCTTCCAATATCGACACCTATACCTGCTTCCCCATATTTTTTTAGATTAGGATCGCGTTTGAGTCTTTTGTCGATGATTGTCATCAAATCTTTGGTTCTCCAACTATCTAAGCTTTCGCGATTGCTTGTATCTGTCATTGGTAAACAGTAGTCGATACGTTGGTTGCGAGCATCTAAGCGAGTGGTATAAAGATCCGCTGTATAAGCAGCAACACGAACACCGATCATTAAAGCTTGATACTCAGGGCTATCGGGCTCTTGATAGTGCTCAACGTAATAACGCATAGAGGCAGGGTTATGTTTACTGCCATACTTATCAATGTCTATCTCTATCTCTTCTGCCGTTAGACTCCCAAAGGAGCACCATACGGTTAAGCTTAAGACGCTCCATCTTTTCATCACTAATCCCTCCACTTTATACTGTTTATATTATCAGTTTTTCTGACTCCCCACTTGGGCTGCTTAATAATTAACCATTATTTATAGATTAAGAGCGGGATTTATCCTCTTCCTTTTGTGTTGGCTGCAAGGTTGATGGTGGCTCAACACGGTTACTGGTACTCTCAAATTGACCGCGAGTTTCATCCACGATTTGTGAGTGGTTGTCGGGGTTGTAATAACGCTCTGTGCCGCCGTGTTTCTGATGCTGATCCAGCACCGTTTGACCGGTATTACCTAGAGCCTTGCCTTTAAATTGTTCCCCCACCATCTTTTGCCACTCGGCTTGGGTCGGCTCAGAATTAAAGGTACGTTCGTGCTCTTCTTGCGTGGGTAAGCTTGCGAGCACAAAATCTTTAAACGTATCGGTTGTTTTAAATGCTTCCCATTCATTAGATCGAGATTGGCGAGAGTCATCATTATTGCCCGTTAGGATTTGTCGAGCTTTTCCTTCTTTATCAGCATATTTTTCCTCAACAAACTCTTGGAACGGCTTTTCCAGTTTCTCAGTCAGGCTGGCCATATGACGTTGCTCTTGGCTGTTGACTTGACTGAGCGTATTGACCTCTTGTTGAGCTTGTGTCGTGGACGTAATTAAACCTTGCGTCTCACTAAAGTTCGCCGTAAAGCCAGTGGCGTAAGTGCCCATCTCCGTATTACGTTCATCGGTCGAGAGGCGGTTGCTCGCCTCGATGGTTTGGTTGGCACCAGAGCGGTAGGATTCGATGGCGGCTTGCATTTGGCTTTGTTGTTCGTTGCTCATGCTGCTGAGCGTTTCACGCTCTTCCTGTGTCCATTTTTGTCCCGTGGACACGTTCACACTCCCATTAAACCCTACGGCGTCACCGAGAGCGCCGCTTGACAGTCCAGCGTTCACGTCATAACCGCCGTACGCTGAGTGTAAGAAGGCATTCGCTTTCTCATGGCTCCATCCGGTTGCCGCACTGACTTGCTCAGTGGCGGAGTTGACCTGCTCTAAGCCTTTTGAAGCCGCCGCACTCGCGCCGTGTCCATGAGTTAAACCATAACCTTGGGTTGACGAATAACTCTCTTTCCAATCGGCCATCAATTGAGAGCCACTTTGTGTGCTTTGCGACAAGGCCGCTTGTTGTGTCGAAAGGTTGGATTGAGCGCTAGTATGCAAGCCTTGCACCGCTTCACTGTATTGACTAGAGCTGGCGACATTCCACTGGAAATTCGACGCGGTAGGGCTAGTGTCATACACCGTTCTATCACCGTATTGCGTTGAAAGCATACCGTCTTCGCTTTGCGTGGTACTGCCGTGTTGTTTCAGCAATGTCGACGTATCAAACTTATTGCCATTGACGTTATTAAACGTGTGGGTCTGCATTTGCGTATTACCGTGGCTGATGTCACCGCTTGAGGCCGCTGCCGACGTACGGGCATTGGTTTGGTTTATCATCCCCGCCAGTTGGTAGTTTAAGCTGCTCATCATGGCCGCTGCGCCCTTGGTTAACGCCAAAGCAATCGCGGGGGTGGACATCATCAAGTATCCGGTAATGGAGGCGTAACGCGTGTTGACGTAATCAATGCCGCTCATGTTCGAGAGGGTAATGCCGCGTAACCCTTGTGTCGCGCCCTGGGTCGCCCCTTCTAAGAACCACATCATTATAGCGTTGAGGATGGTGAATATCATAGGCCAAGTGGCCAGATAGAAAAAACTGCCAACGTAGTTTTTAAGGACAGGCAGCGCCATATGTGGCAGCAAGGCAATGATGGCAATGATCGCCCCAAAGCAGACAAACAAAATCACTCCTATCGAGTGCATCATTGGAATGAACTCTTTGGCTTGCAGCCCAATGTTGGCCCACATGGTGGTGGTTTGCATTTGGTTGGCGGTGTAGGCGTAGTTGGCCGCGATACCTCGGTGCGTGTTTTCGATGTTCCATCGCGTCATGTTGATGACCATGTTCTGTTTTAAAATATCGACCGCGTTGTTACTGACCCCAATTAAATCTTGGTGACTATTCTCGATGGCGTTTCTTAAGAACGTTGATTGGATGTTGCTCTCTCGTCCCAAGATATACGCGCCCAGTTTATTCATGGTTTGATTGGCCTCTTCATCAAATTGTTGAGTGAGTTCAGGAAACGCGTCGCGGCAGGTTCTGTATTGACCCTGGGGGTTATAGAGCCCACGAATGGGGGACATCGATTTTGTGGCGAGAAAACCCAGCAAATCCGGTGCTTGCAGGATGTTTTGCATGGTGTATTTTTTGTTAATTCGAATGTCTCCGACGATGCAGTTGTGATAAAAGTCTTTCCAATAGCGTTGCAGATCAATGGTTTCGGCGTTGGCGCTACGAAGCAACGTGTATAAATTCGAACCAAACACCATGCCTGAGGAGCTGTAGCTTTCATCCTCTGTACTGCTAAAGACGATTTCAATGCCTTCGGTTAAGCCGTGCATGAACGTGGTGGCCGCCCAACCGGGTATTGCGACGATGTAAGGCACGTTATTCACGTAATAAATGCGCATAGGATTTTGCGCGTCATTGATATGGACGGTGGCTTTCATGCTGATAAGAAAAGTGGGGATAGCCAAGTAAATGAACATAAAACGCATCACATGTTTCGCGTCTCGAGACACAAAAAATAGGGTGGCACTGATGATAAAGGCCAGTTGTAAGGCGATTTCGATTAACGAGCCAAAGGTGTTGGTGGTAAAAAAAGTGGCGACGGCGTTCAAGGCTCGTTGTAATTGAGGGCCTGCGCCATAGAGATAAAAGTCTAAGGTCATTGGGGATCTCCTTTAATGGCCAAAGGTGAGGTTCGATAGGGTAGCGTCACTTGCCGATTGGCTAAGGAGCTTTCGTTTGCGTTTTAAGCGCTCAGTGAGGGCTAAGTACGCGTTCAATTTTGTTTTGTGACGGTCTCGAATGGTTTGTAAGTAATCCCTTGCACTGTTGATGCCTTCGAGAGTGCGATTGACGTCGGTTGGGTTAACCGAAGCGAGGTTGGTCATGGATTGATTGACGATCATCAGCATGTTGTTGAGATAGGCATGCAAGAGATCGGCGGCAATATTTTGAGCGTATAAATGGCTTTCTGGTTGTAGGTTGAGGTGCGCATCATCAATGAGCATTGCTAAGATAGGAATGTCACTGAGTTCAACAAAGCTCTTCTCTGAGTCGGTGATAGGTTGGTCAGATTGTAAGTGGGCATAGAGCGTATCGACGGTGTGGCGCACTTTGGCGTTAAAGGCTTGGCTTTCATTTAGGCTGATGGCGCTTAGGCTCATCGAAAGGCAGGTCTCGGTGTTGTCGCATCGATACACCTCCAAATCCCCTCCGGTCAAAAGGGCGTTAATGGCGGTGTCGTTACCCACTAACATGGCCGGAATGTAGCTTGGCGTCCCCTGCGCGTCGTAAATGACGGTGCCAGTGAGGCTTACGATAAACTCGGCGACCTCTTGATTGTCTTGAAGGTAAGCGCTTTTCATGAGCGCATCCCACACCACATTTAAGTTCACTTTCACTGCGTGCGCCGTGGCGTCATCGGTGTTGCTAGCCAGTGTGCTCTGGTTGGTACGGACGTTGCGACATTCGTGTTGCGCTTCTAACCAATCAGCGAAAGCGTTGCTTTGCGTGCCTAGGGTGGCGCAGGCATGTCGCTTGGCTTCCCCATCGGTAAAGGCCGCTAAACCAGAGACCGCCGATTGCGCTACTTGGCAAGAGTTCATCGAGGTGGTGAGGAACTGATCAGCAATGGCTTGCAGTTTGTCCCGATTCTCTTTGATGCTCGGCGCCCAAGTTTGCAGCGCTAAATCCACCGCGAAGGGCACGGCGTTGGCAATGACGGCTTTACCAAAAGCCACCAGTTGGTCAGAGTTAATATGAGAAAAGCCGCCCATAAAGGCGTCAATGCCACCGCACCCTGCGCTGACAGAAGGCAAGGTGATGGCGGCCAGTTGAATGTTTTTGATGTTGGTGCGAGCAAACAAACTGCCCGCATTATAGTAGGTGGCGGATTGACCCTGATAGGCACTTGGGTTCGTGATGTTGCTGTTAAAACTGCTGTCATCCCAAAAGCTGTTCATGGCGTCGCCCAAGCCGCCGGCATGAAGTGAACATGAAAGACTCATTAAGAGAGTCAGGAGGGTAGGTCGCGTCATTGTAAACTCTCCATGATGGCCACATCGGCGCGCAAGGCTTGGTAGCTCTTAAGCAGCTCAGTGTATGGAACATTGCCTTCACTCAAACGCACGTACTTACCATTGCTGACGTTGATTAAGAACGTGGCGGGCGTAATGGCGTTTTTGAGATCCCCAAAAAACGCAGCGGTGATGTCAGAGTTGGTCGGTATAGGCGTCGCGTAACCGGGGATGGGTTGTCCGTCAAAGGAGAAATCGTACACAGGTAGTTGAGTAGTTTGCTCTAGCCGCTTCATGGTTGGGGCAAAGTGGTGACACTCAGCGCACTGACTAAAATGGAAGAACACCAAGGCGTATTGGCCTGTCATCGCATGAGGGGGTTGCGCTTGAGTGAGGGAGGTTGAGGCGAGCGTCATCAGCGTACTCAACAATAACGTGCGGATAAAAGCGTTCATCGGGGCGTCCTTAAGTTAAAAGTCGCTGTCTTGGTAATTGGTCGCGACGTTGTGAAAGCGAGAGAGCAAGTCTTTTTGTGAAATGAAGCCGTAGGCGAGGGGCTTGAGTGCTTTGGTGTGGATATTGGCCAGCATTAAAGCCGGTGTGTAGCGCACCTGTACACGCCCTGTCTTATCAATACGGTTTTCATTAATCGTCTCAAAGGTCTGACCGTCTTTGCTGATCCCGACCAGTTCGATGTGGTACCGGTGGGCAAAGTCTTGGATTGAGGGTGCTAGGGTTTGAGATAAGGCGTCTTGCCCTTCGTAGATGAAGTAGAGGCCCCAACCTTCTTGTACCAATTGACGCACAGTGGCTTCGTTTTTGAGTTGGATACCTTGATAGTACGTCGCTCTTGCGGCTTGCTCTGTGGGGCGGTCTTTGGTGTACGAGTATTCGGGGTGTTCGTTGATGAGCTTTTTGAAGGTCATGCCCGTTTGCGTGGTCTTGCCATCGATGAATTTTTTCAGCTTCATCAATTTTAGATTTTTCTCTTCATCGGTTGGGTTAATGGTGGCATCGTTTAACGCTTCATCAAACGCGCGGTGGAACCATTGCATCTGCTCGGTGGCGCTCATCACGGTAGAGACGCTGTTGGGGGGGAGGCTCTCCTCCTCTTTGGGAGGGACTTTGGGCGCTTTGGTCTCGTTATACCAGCGCCACCCCTTGGGGGGCTCATCGGCGATACTGTGAAAGGCCAATAAAGCCAACAACATTAACGGTAGGGGTTTGATTGTTAATCGGTTAATTGAGTTGTTCACCGTTTTTGTGGATAAGTCCTTCATGGTGTGACCTCATTATTGCCAGAAACTCAGCATCTTGTGGGTGCGCGTGTGAAATAACGTCCAAAGTGCTTCATCAATGCCACGCTGTTGTTGGTGCCTCATCATTTCTTGCTTGAGCTGATGGAGTTTTCGTTTGAACAGAAGATGCCGAATAAGGGTGATGGCAAACCCGGTTGTCGACAGGGTGGCCACAAGTAAAGGGAGTAGGGGATCCATATCATGTCCTCATCATTGATTAAGTTAATGGCGATAAGCGCTGTGTAATCGCTCTTGGATTTCTGTGGCCGAAGGCAGGTTGGTGTTGCCGTGCATGTCGTCGTAGAAGTCCGAAAAGTCGAGGCGTTCAAAATCTATGTCTTGAAGCTGCTCGGGGGTAAGGGCGCCGCAAATGGGGTGTTTGGCGGTTCCCAGACTGATGCCAAGTTGACCTTTCGAGCCTTGCTCTTGGATGATGCGCGCCAATTTGCTATCAAAGACGCAGTAGGTCTTCTTTTCCCGGATACACGCGCCTAAGACCTTTTCTGCGCAATAACGGCCAAGGGCTATCGTAATGCCTTGCTCTTTGGCTTGACCGAGCGCTTTCTCTTCATCATTGCATTGGGCTATGCCAATACTCGTGCCCCAACCGCCGTCTTTACAGCAGTCGGCAAAACCAAAAGCGGCGTCTGTGCACTTCATGCCTTTGCCTGTAAATATCTTCGGTGGGTTACCCATACCGTCAGCGGCTTCTGCGAGCGCGGCTAAGGCTGAGGTGCTTTCATTAAAGCGGTTTGAAGTGGTCGCCATGGCTTCAAAGCAATCGCCATCCAGACAAAAGCTCTCTTCTCCACAGATTAATTGGGTGGCACTGCAGCGCCGCTGTGGGCAGGATTTATTGACTTTCTCCTCAATGCACACACCGTTTTGCTGGAGGCTGCAATGGGTTGACGTCGTGGTGCAATCGGCGGGCAGGACGTTGCACGTATTGGGTCGAGTGCATTGGTGCTCAACCCGATACTTCCAGCAATCAAGCGTGGTCGGTATGCCATTAATGATGCGGGTGGCTCGACCTTCAATGCATTGCTGGCGAGTGATCTTGCATGAGTTCATCAGGTTGCATTCTGTTCGCCAAGTAATGTTGTTCTTGATGCAGTTCCCTCCGGATAAGGAGAATCCGTTTGAACAGCTCAAGGTGGCTTTTTTCGTTTGTGTGGTGGGTCGACAAATCTCGTAGCGTTTATCCCAGTGTTCGCTCGCTTGCCAATTAACGTGATAGGTCTGTTTTAACTCGCCAAGCGTGTAGCCTTGGTTGGGATAGACACTCTTACCGCCCCATAAATACATGGTTCCTGACGATGAGAAAATGCCATCACCTCTCGTTTGCCTCACATAATGTTTATTATTGTATCGGCATTGTGGGAGGGGACGTTGGCAATTATCCCCTTGCTTTGTCCA
>NZ_JBFRTD010000045.1:0-1503 GCF_041473955.1 Vibrio sp. 10N.222.54.E6
CTGTCAATCCCATTTTAAAATGTCCTTATTTGTCCCCAATAGAAATGTCCCCTTGTTAAGTCTTTCGACTGGAAGCTTTGAAGGGGTCGGTGAGGACAGGGTTGATGGCTCGAGGCGCGGTTTGTAGGGCTCTTTGTTGTGCACGGCGCTTGGGGGCTTTCTTACTGCGGGTTCGTTGCTGTTGTTGTTCGAATTCTTCTTGTTGTTGCTGAGCAAATTTTAAAACTTGGCCGAGGCGTTTGTTGTCGACGATTTGGGTTTGTTGAACGTGCTCGAGTTTGTCGAAGGTTTTGAATTCGAGTTTTCGATGCCCGTACTGAATGGCGATTTCTCCATTTGGGTAGTCGAGTACCTTCACGGTTTCGTGCATTAATCGGCTGTTTTCTTCGGTGGGCTCAATGAGATAAATTACTTTATCGTATTGAAATGTCAGTGATTTTGAGAGCTTGCGGCTTTCTTGCCAACTGAAAATATCGTCGAGTTCTTGCTTGGATTCTCGAACCGGACGATGCATGTTTTTCGGGTATTGAGCGGGCTTAGCAAAGCGGTGGTTAAAATCGGCGATGAAGTAGGGAAGCCAGGCGTTGGCTTGCTCGATGGTGTTGATGCCTTGTAAGCGCATCTCTTTAACCAGCCGGTCTTGCAACGTGAGATTGGCTCGCTCAACACGGCCTTTGGCTTGGGAGCTGTTGGCACAAATGAGTTCTATCGCCAGCTCTTTCAGCACGCGCCCGTATTGGGTTTGGCCAACTTGTTTGTGTTTCTCCTGATTCACTCGAAATATGGAGTGTTTGTCGCTGTAAAATGCGATGGGTTTACCGTGCTCATTGAGGTATTCACGCGTCGCCAACATGTAGTCAAACGCGGATTCCGTTTCGCTGAATCTTAGGTTCATCAAGCGGCCAGTCGCATCGTCAATGAACACCAATAGGCAGCATTTGTCGCTGCGGCCTTCAAACCAGTCATGATGGGAGCCGTCAATTTGAATAAGTTCACCCAAGCAATCACGACGGTAACGAGGCTGATAGATCCGAGGTTTTCGTTTCGCATGTGGAAGCCACAGTCCGTCGGCGATCATCCATTGACGCAGTGTTTCTTTAGAGACTGATAGATTGTGCAGTTCAGTCAGTTTTTCCAGAGCGAACGTTGGTGAGAAGTCAGAGTAATGCTCACGGATAAGTTTCAGTATTTCAATTCTGAAATGTTCTGAGTAGCGTCGATTACTTGGGCGTCCACGCGCTGCGTGTGTAAGACTTTGCGCGCCAAGAGAGACAAGTTTGTTGACCAAACGTCGGATATGACGCGCAGACAGGTTCAAAATGATAGCAGCGTCAACTTGGCGTAGTCGTTTTTCACGTACGTCAGTCAGAACCTTGAATCGATGAATATCTTTTTCACTCATAGTAATAAGCATCCAGATAACTCCTAAGCAGACCAATATAGGTAAGCTTAGGAGGACATTTTAAAATGGCTCAAACCGGACATTACTAAATTGCTCTAACA
>NZ_JBFRTD010000046.1:0-458 GCF_041473955.1 Vibrio sp. 10N.222.54.E6
TAAATAATTTATTAATTATCTTAAATTATTGTCATTTCCTCTGCTATTAATCGAATTTATAAGAATCATTTTTAATTTATAACCATACTAGCTATAGCCATGAATAAAATTATCTCCCTTTATATATTAATTATACTCTTCTTGGCAGGTTGTAATTTAGAATTGTCAGAAGAGGTTGATGTAAAACCAGCAATAACATTAGAACGGATCGATATTAGCGTCTCCTCATCAGGAATTCGGGGAACAAGTAAATTAACGATGAGGAAGGGGAACAAAAAAGCTTTCGTCGCAGTAGGTTATTATTCTGATCACTCTTCAAAGGTGCTAACTGATTTAAGCATTTGGCGCTCTAATAACAAGAACATTGGATATTTTGTAGAACCGGGACAATTAATTGGCAAAGCGTTAGGATTTATAAAGATCACAGCCACTAAAGATGGAGTCACCAGTAACACAGT
>NZ_JBFRTD010000046.1:1103-9938 GCF_041473955.1 Vibrio sp. 10N.222.54.E6
GGAGTCACCAGTAACACAGTGGACGTGGAGGTGACCAATGCCATCGTCACCTCGCTCACCGTCACGCCTTCACAGGTCTTAGTCGCGAAAGGTCAAACACAACAGTTACTTGCAACAGCGACCTACAGTGATGGGACCTCATCAGATGTCAGCCGTTCGGTCACGTGGACACCGGATGAACCACAGACAGCAACGGTCACGCCTACTGGTTTATTGTCTGGGGACACAGTCGCCACCACGACGGTTGAGGCTTTCCTAGACGGAGTCACCAGTAACACAGTGGACGTGGAGGTCTATGCATGTAGGAGTACGGGAGCTTCATGTCTTGACATCTTCGATACTGGTAGTGGGAAATTGTTTACAAATTCACCATCCAAAACGTTCCTAGATAGTAGAGGAGGCAGTACAAATAAAGGTTTTACACAAGAAATAGGAACTTCAGGTCCTACTGGGGATTTCTATATTTTCGATTGGAATAACGCAGATTCATTGTGTGACACATATAATTCCAAGAGTATTGCAGGACGAACCAACTGGCGTTTAGCTACTGTGAATGAGTTAAGGGGACTATTCAACACAAATGGAAATATGTTTACTGCTCGTGGCTGGGCAGTCAGGATAAATTACTGGACATCAACGTCTCGTGGTCCGGGCTATGCCAATATATCTCTCAGAAATGGTCACTCTGGGCTCACTATGCCGAGCGACGACTATCTTTACGCATCGTGTGTCTCTGTTCCTTAGCGGCAAACGTCTGAGTCTTAGATTTCTCTCTCAAAACCACCTACCTCGGTAGGTGGTTATATTAGTGATTTTAATAAAGTGCTTGGCAGGTACTTTAATACATTAGTTAGTTATCAAGATAAAACCTAGGCAGATAGATATTGAGATGAACTGGTAGTCTTCTTCGATGAAATAACCTACCAGAAGTGCCGAAGTATATTGATGATGTCAGCTAACTTAAATATCTTGGTTATACCTATTATTGGTATTGTTTCTGGATATTACCTTCTAAAAGAGGGTGTTTTAGGTTTTGACTTATTAGGTATAAGTTTTTTGTTGTCGGCAATTGCCATCTGTAGTGGATAAGGGCATTTGGCCAACAACATGCAGGGTGGTCGTATGGTTGTAATACTAGAAGTAATCCGCAAAGTCAGGATGTTCTATGGTTCGTAACTCAGAAGTGTCCAGCTTCGTGCTGACAGGGTAGATCACATTTTACCCGTGGCAGCTAGATTAGTAAAAACACTGACACGGTTTTGGTCCAAAGCTTGCCATCTTGATTTTGGGTCGAAAAATCCCGTAAGAAATTTCACTCTACATATAGTGTTAAGCGAGATCTAACTCTGAGATAATTTCTTGCAGAATGAGCTTGGATTCACTATCTAATCCTGTCAAAGGGGTTGGTAAACATGGGGATTCAGCATAGCCTAATATTTCTGCCGCACTGACCATCACCCTCATGGCACCGAGATTATCTGAGAACAATTGCCACAGTCTGTCATATCTTAGAGAGAGTTCTTTCGCTTGCGCAGGGGAAGAAATTTTGGCTTGCTTAAATAAGTATAGAGCGGTGAGTGGGAACAAACCTGCTAGGACGGAATACCAAACGTCACATCCTGCTTGAATGCCATTTGAAGCGAATACGTCACCACTAACTCCAATCGTTACATTGCCTGGCAGTAGTTTTCTGAGAGCTTGAACTCGGCATCCACCCTGATCTTCAAATTGCGCACCAGGGAACTTTATTGACTGCACCATTTTTAGCTTTGCAATCTCAGCATGGAGTTCGTGACTAAAGGTAAAATGGGTAGCAGCTGGGTTGTCGTATACACAGATAGGTACCGAAACGCTCTCCGATACACGTCGATAGAGTTCATAGACTTCTTCATCGAATAACCGATGATAAGAAATAGGCGCGAGTAAAAGACCTTTTACGCCGAGCTGCTCTGCTTGCTCAGCATTAGCAAGCACATCCCTTAATCGTAGCGACCCGATGCCAGCCAAGACAGGAATTTCTCCTGCCATTTCAACTGCTGTAGCAATCGCGTTATGTTTCTCTGATGCGTTTAAATACGGATATAAACCTGTTGACCCTAAGGCACATATAGAATCAACCCTTGCGTTAATTAAACGGCCAAGAATCTGACTATAAGCGGTCACGTCGATTCGTTCATCCGACATCGGGGTGATCGGGAAAGCACTGATTCCTTTAAATATCATAGATAAATTCCTTTCATTATGTGTGTTTACCGAGTGTTATGCGACCATAATGAGCCTATCGCAAATACATTAAACAGGATGGTAAAGATAGACAATGATCTGCACAGCCAAGACTGGACACCAAATTAAGTGACTTTCCATACCTGTAGTTATTCATGACTTTCTAATTTAGCAAAGGTACTGATTTATTTTTGTCCAGAAACTTCATAGGCTAAATTTTTATCCGTCACTTTTTATCTCGAAAGCCGTCAACAAAAGTAAGCTATTCCCAACGGATGAAGTGGCAGGGAAGACGATCTTCTTAGCGATCCAGGATGTCTCCGTACAATGGACGATGCCCATATAAGCAAATGGCGACAAGTTCTGAACCGCTTTATAATTATGTTCGAAGACCGATTAACTGCTTATAGGTAACCAGGGCAGTTACAAAGAATCCTTTATATATACAGGCTTTGGGGCTTTATCAATAATCGACTGCACAAATATATCAACGCATTCAGGCGTAAGTGGTAGGCTTAGTGATGGTTCGGTTATCTCAAGTTCCAGCAGCAGCGGCCGACCATTTTTACCTTCAATGAAGTCTAATCTCGCGTACAGAAGTGGTTGAGAAAGACCAAGATTGCTTTGTACTAACCTCAATATACGCTTCGCCAACGCCTTCTCTTCACTATTCGCTTCTTTTAGCTTGCGAAATTCCATGTCCGGCGTTTTAGTCTCACCACGTTGTGCGAGCAAAGGTTCCTTCTTAATCGCATGTGAGTACGTATGATCAAAGTAAATCATGTTCGTTTCACCATGCTCTTCAATCGTATGTAGGTATGGTTGAATAATGACGCCCTTACCTAGTCCTAATAGGTAACGCACATGCTGAGTTATTTTGTCTAAATCTTCGATGGACAGACGAATGACACCGAATGAATAGGCACCAACTGTTGGTTTAATCACGACTTCGTGAACTTTCCAGTAGTTATCTTGAAGATTAGCAACGGCTGCTTGAATCTCAGTTTCTGAGTAGATGATTTCTGTCGGGACAATTGGGACACCCTGCTTCTCGAGTTGTTTCAAATAACTCTTGTCTGAGTTCCATCTGATCACCGATAGAGGATTGAGCAGTACTGAACAATTTTCAACTTGTTGGCAAAATTCAATGAATGGCTCAATTTTCTCCATATAGGTCCACGGTGAGCGCAGGACAACCACATCATACATAGCCCAATCGTGGTTGGGGCTATCCCAAAATATCACATCAACTTCCACGTCAGTACGCTTAAAAGCGTCCAGAATATAAGGCATATCATAGTCGACAGCTAGGCTATCACTATCTGAGACTAAAGCGACTTTCTTTGTTGCGAGCATTTAACTATTCCTTTTACTACCAGGGAAGAAGGGATTCCATGTGAATAAACTGACCACTCACTAAGCTGTCAGCATCAAGTGCCACTTTTATCGCTGTGAGGGCTCCTTCTTTTGGGGTTAACATCCCATCGCCATCGTTTAAGTCGGTCTTTGTATAGCCGGGATGGATGCTATTTACCGTTATCGAGGTATCTCGAAGCTCATAGGCGAGGTGAGCAGTCCAAGAATTGAGGGCACTTTTTGAGGCACTGTACGCTGGTAGAGATTTAAATTCATCCGTGTATGCGTATGATTTGGTGTCACTATGTAACGTCACCGATCCCAATAAGCTCGATACATTGAGGATTTTTCCTTTCATTGAGCGCTTGAGTAAAGGTAAAAAGCTGCGGGTTACGTTTACCGTACCAAACAAATTTGTATTGAACGTTTCAAACCATTTTATGAGTGGTTGTTCAGACGGCGGTGTGCCATATTCTTCAACCCTTATTGCTGCGTTGTTTATAAGTATATCGACCTTACCAAACAAGGTTTCAACGATATGGACGGCTTCTTTGATAGATTTGTCGTCGGTAATGTCCATACATAAGCAATAGACTTCGATACCTTGGAGGTTCAGGTTAGCAGCAGCCTCTTTAATTGCTGCTGCTTTTCTACCAGCAAGCAGTACCTTATGACCTTGCTTGCCAAGTTCTGCTGCAATTTCAAAACCGATCCCTCTGTTTGCTCCTGTAATGAGCGAAATCTGTGAGTCTGACATTCAGCCTTCCTAGCTCTTAACTTTCATAAAGTGAGTTTGTTTCTTCCCTTCTATCAACTTTCCGACGACAATAATGAAACAAAGAGCCAGTAGAAGTGTTAGAAAACTGAGTATCGCCATCCAGTTACCGAAGCGCTGCGCTATGAATCCGGACGTAATTACAGGTATCGAAAATCCGACATAAGAATAGATGTACATGCCAGCCGTAGAGCTTGCCTTGTCGATGTTATGGTTACTCGTAAACTTAAGTAGCCCCGCCATATATGTGAAACCATAACTTGAAAGGCTAGTGCAACTGGCTCCGAAAAGAATGATCGTGATAGATTCATGATAGTAGCCAAGTGCTATGAGGCTAAACCCAAATACCGTAAAGAAACATCCCAATATTAGGCTTGAGTTTGGGTGCAAGCGTTTAGCAATGTGTTGAGTCAAAAAACCAGTGCAAATAGATAGGAAAACCATTAAGCCAGTCCAATCGCTTAAACCCATCTCATTGAGAAGTATTGGTACGATTGCGATGACCATACCCGTTGTAGCCCAAGCTAACATCATGCCTAAACCATACGACCACGTGTTGGTGGGGAAGCAAGGCAATGTAATGAGTTTGAGATTTGGTTTTATGGTTTGGTTGCTCGGCAATCGAACCAGCAACAACAACAACAAAGAAACGAGTAGAAATAGACTGAGGTAACTGTATGGCAGCACTGTCATGCCAGCTACGTTTAGGCTCACACTTGTCGCAAGTGCACCACTACCAAACCCCAACGACGTAGACGCGGCCACTAGCAACGTACCAAATTTTTGTTCTCGTTCATCAATAAGGTCGTATATATACGCTGAGACTGAGGTTGTGGTTAAGGCGGTAGCAACACCCAATAGCAGTCTTGCGACAAATAACGAGGTCCAATTTGGCTGAATGACGAGCAATGCCGTTGCCCCCGCACTTAACAATAGTGCAAGGAATATGGGTTGCTTCCTACCTACTTTATTTGAAATACCCCCTAGCATTAATAGAGTAGGCAATAGACCCAATACATAGGCAGCAAAGGCGATGGCGACCGCCGCGGGGCCCATGTTACTGTTTTCGGCATAAACACTGTAAAGAGGTGCTTGAAGGTTTACAGAGTAGGCCACACAGAACATGACCAACGCCAACACACTTAATGAAATTCGTTTTTCCATACGAGTATTCCTTTCGTTGATAATTATCGTTGATAGCGTTTACATGTCACGTGTACTATTAACATAAATCCAGTATTTAGAGGGTGAACTATGCATTACATTCAGCTGTTATAGACTCTTCGCTCCAAGTTGTAATAAAAGGGTCCGTTTCTTCATTACCAAGTTGATCAAACAACTCAGTAGACAAATATCTTTCTCCTGTATCTGGTGCCATTGCCAATATCACGCTTCCTTTAGATGCAGATTTAGCCACTTCTAAAGCTGTAGCTACCGTTGCCCCGGCAGAGATACCAACAAGAATGCCTTCGTGACGAGCTAAGTCACGTGCCGTCGTGATCCCCAAATTTCCATCAACAGTGACAAGGTTATCCACCACACTCTTATCCAGCACACTTGGTATGAAATCTGGGGTCCAACCTTGGATGGGGTGAACTTTCCATTGGTCCTTTGCGAGGATCTGAGCACCTTTAGGTTCTGGGACGACAATTTCAACCTCCGGTCGTGCCACCTTCAGCATCTGTCCAATACCCGTAAGAGTTCCGCTTGTACCAAAGCCTGTGACAAAGTAATCCAAACGCTTACCAGAAAAATCACTGAGTATCTCACTTGCTGTCGTTTCACGATGATAAGCAGGGTTAGCTGGATTATCGAACTGGCGGGGTCTGAACCATCCATTCTGAGCTGCAAGCTGGTCGGCAATTCGATTACCGCCGCTACTACCTTGTTCACTTGGGAACAAGATGACTTCACCACCGTAAGCGCGAATTAGCTTCCTGCGTTCTAGCGAATATCCATCCCCCATTACGGCGATAAATTTGTATCCTCTGGCTGCGGCAACCATGGCCAAGGCAATTCCAACATTACCTGAAGTGCATTCAATAATTGTGTCGTCTTTCTTGAGCAAACCTTTTGTTTCAGCGTCTAACACGATTGAGAGTGCAAGCCTATCTTTGACTGAACCAGCTGGGTTGAAAGACTCCACTTTGACATAAACCTCGACTCCCTTTGGAGCAAGATTGTTTAGTTTGACAATTGGAGTGCATCCAACAGTTTCTGTTATTGAGTTATATAAAGGCATCTACGTTCTCTCGTTAGTTTTTATTTGAAGGGACACAGTCTTGGTCGTTTCACACTAGCTTCTTGCAACTGATACTGACGCCATTCGAGGTTTTCTTCTTCTCCATAAAACCCCAACTCAGTTGGCATCACTCCGTTGTTGTATTTTTTGACACGATTTCGAATACGCTCTCGAGCCTGCCTGCCACCTTTCGTTTCACCATTAGCGACCATGTCAAAGACCTCCCTTGCGTTAATCACAAAATTAAGGCGTGAGCCGAGATTCCGATTTCTAAGCACTTGATGCTTGTCTGAGCTCATGTTGATAAACAGTTCGACACCATTAAAGCAGTATGTCCATTTAGATGCCTCGGGGTCGATAGGTATATGCCTAGGCCATTGAGCGACATCGTGCTCATGCGTCCAATTTAAGACTTCCCAACCAAGCTTGTGCGGTGCCATTGAAAGTGAAAGGTCCGGAGAAAAAAACACCACTAATGGCGAGAACATACGCTTATTAACTGGAGTGGAATTCAACATGTCCGTATAAGCAATCAGTCCATGCAAAAACGGGTAGTAAGTGTTGTGTTCATCCGACTCACAAAACAGCACTTGGATAGTCTTAGAGTTCCACGCTCTGCGGCTAAACAGGCAAGGGAACTCAGGGGGCGCTGACTCTCTTACTGAATTCTTCCCACGCTTCCTTCTTCCAGTTTGAAAACTGATTCAGTTCTTGCAACAGTTCTGCATGTGTATACAAGGTTTTATGTTGCTCATTAGGCGCAAGAGCCGCAGGGTTAGTTTTGATGATTTCCATGACTTAAACTCTTATTTTTTTTGAATAGCGCATCCACGGCTTGAATGATGAGATCTAGTCCTTCTGTATTGGCTACTGACGAGTGGCTATCTGCACAGAACTCAGCAAGTTCTAAGCCCATAATTTGGTTGTTAGGAAGTGACTCGAATAGATCCAATAATTGGGCGACTTTCAAGCCTCCCTCGACTTTGAAGTCAGCGGAAATCTGCCCCGGGTCCATAACGTCCCAATCCACATGAACCCAGACTTTGGAATCACCAATGAATTTGATGACTGACTCTGGCGTCAGAGTTGAAGGGGGAAAGTGCATGAGACCTGCATTATTAACGTTGTTAAGTTCTTTTTCATCGATGTCATGTACGCCAATTAAAGCAACATTATTAGGTTTAACTCCCGCGCCAAAACCGCTATCCCACAGGCCGCATGTAGCAGCCAATACCATCCCGCCGAGATAACCGGTTTCTGTCGTTTCAGGGGTATTAAAGTCACTGTGTGCATCGATCCATAGGACCTTTATGTCAGGAAAAGTCGATGCAACAACGGGCAGTGTCGCTAAGCTCGCTGAGCAGGTATTTGATGCAAATAGGACAGGGCTATCGCCAGTGGCTAGTAAATGGGAGATTTTTGTCTGCAACAGAGCGAGGGTCTTTCGAGATTCCTGGAGTGCAACACTCCAATCATCCGATTTCGTAGGCGATCGTTGCCCTACGTAGTTAGGTGTAATGTCATAATATAGAGCAAGTTTATTTGCTGTGAGCTTTGCGCCCTCGAGCATACGATCTGCTCTGTCCGCGACACGTCCTTGAGAGCAGAGTATTTGAAAAGGCATTTAGAAAGACGTCAATATATTAAAAATGAAGTCTTTTTATAGCTCAGCTAGATAAATATAAAAAAATAATAATGATTATTTATTATCAAAATAACTTTCAATATTAATTGAATTAATAAAACCCCATATATTATAAGGGTTTCTATTGACTTTCCGTATTCTCGTTTTAACGTGTTGTAGGTGAGTAAATTTGGCCACTAGGCTAGAGGTTTTACAAGACCTTAAATAATTCATGAAATATTAATTTAATAAAACGTGTAACTCAGAAATGTCCGTGCGACCTGAAGTCGTATGAAACGTTGTTCACCACGAAGGGTGAACCATCTGTACTACCAGATGCCCCTAGGAGCCTGAATAAAGAAGCGGCTCTGACAATGTAACGAAGCTTGGTTGTTGACTGAGCTGGAAGAATCGTTAGAGGACGTTCCTCCTGACAACCACAAGTCGGGTGAGTGCTAGGGGGGCAATATGATGAATATAATGAATCCATTTAAGGCGCGTTATATGATGAAGCAGCGGAAGTGGTTAATACGCTGTAGCCAAAAGGCAACGAGAGTCGGGAAGAGATTGGACATTACTCTTTCGTGGTCATTGCACTCTCCGCACCATTGTGGG
>NZ_JBFRTD010000047.1:0-36258 GCF_041473955.1 Vibrio sp. 10N.222.54.E6
CTGAGCTGAGCTCAGCTCAGCTCAGCTGCAAGGAGATTATCAACAATGGTTTATCAATGGGCAGTATTTCGTCATCAGCATCCTATTTTCGGGGGAGGATGTGAACTATTTGTTGTCCTGCTCGCTTTTTTATCAATAGCCTTACCTCTAATATGTGAAGAAAGCTTATTAATACTAGGAATATCTTTAGGACTTGCCATCATCTGCTTTACTCTATTTTTACTTTTTGCCCAAAGTGACAAGATCCGAAGGTCTATGCCTAGCTAGAAAAATGCTATTAAGTCCTTAAAAAACTAGGAGCTCTTCCCTCGTTTGCTTGGGTTTTCAGCATATCTATCTAAGTGACTACTCACCGCCTATTGGGCGATGCTTCTTATTTCGTTAGCCATTGCTCGATAGTATCAAGACTTACGCAGCTTCCATAAGCAGAGACGATTATCCAACCGCCTTTAATTCTAGAAGGCCTTTATCACGGATATTAAGGGCGGCGTTTAAGTCACGATTTATGTCTGTAGTGCCGCCTGATGGACAATCCCACTTGCAAACCGATAAGGGCATTTCTTCCACTTTATGACCGCAACAACAGCACGTTTAGAGCTTGCGTCCCACTGATTTAGTTTAACTAGATATTTGCCTTGCTCTTTTAGTTTGTACTCCAACTTAAAGACAAAACTATGCCATGAGGCGTCCGCTATGTGTTTCGCCAGTTTGCGGCTTTTCATCATGTTTGTTGATTTCAATGTCTCAATTATCACCGCTTGGTTTTCGTCAACGAGAGTTCGAGAAAGCTTATGTTGAAAATCAGCACGAGCGTTAGCCACTTTTTCGTGGCATTTGGCAACGAGCAATCTAGTTTTTGCTCGATTGGCACTGCCTTTTGCTTTTCTAGATAGCTGACGCTGCTTTCGTCTGAGATTCTTCTCAGCACGTTTTACAAATCTTGGGTTAGCTGTCTTTCTACCGTTCGATTCAATAGCAAAATGAAATAGACCTAGATCAATACCAGTTACCTTGCTTAACGTAATGCTCTTAACCTTGCCTACAATCTCACGGTGATTATTCGCCTCTACAGGCTTTATTTTCGGGAGTTTGATGCACCATCAAAGACTTTTACACCAACACAGTGATAGCTCGATTGCTTACCGTGTCTACGTTTGAATGTGGGTACTTGGCTTTCAACTTCGGATTAAAGAAGTTATCAAAGGCTTGGTGACGATTGAGTACAGATTGCTGCAAGACGGTTGAATCATCTTGCTTCAACCAGTGGTATTTACGCGATTTCTTGGCAACTGCAAGTAGTGGCTTGATGTCCTTTTTAGGATTCAGTAAGTTTTGAAAAAATCACCACTCCAAGACAAAGTTGCTTGGTAGTTACAATACGCATAATCGCCTGGTGCTCACAAAGAGCAAAAGCGTTGCTCGTATAACAAACCCGAACCGATTGAATGCCGAAAACGACTGGAATATCGAAACAAAATTCAGACCTATTGATGGCCTTACCTTATGAGGGTTTGATGCCGTCGCGCATCAGCCGACCTTAATCGTTATACAGACAAGAGAGTAAACCTTTGGCCGACGCGCGATGCTCGGAGGTTGTTTCTGTCGTCTTTTCCGTTTTCTTCGCATAGGCGTCGTCTTCTCGCATTTGTTTAATGGTGGTAGCACAGTCACACACTCTGATACTCACCCCTCCCCCCGGTGCCTTTAGTATTAAGAAGTCGATTGAATTCACCCAAATCACGTGCCTGGATATGTCAGAGGAAACCGTAGAACGTATTTTCATGTGACCCTCTAAACGCCAAAACGCACATCAAAACAAAACCCTGAGCACTTAAACGTCCCCTCCTCCGTTTGCACGAATCGCAACGCTGGAAACACAGACCCGTAAGTGGTGTACAGAATAATGTGATCCGCTCGCTCGTGAAGAAACCATTCACCAAAGCCAGCGCCATTTAATTCAATGAAAAAGTCACGGATTTCATGGAAAGCAAAACGACGCGACACCAATTGCGGAAACTGCTGCTTGATAGCTTCAACGAACCCTTGGCCTTTTAACGACGCGATATCAGCCTGTTGCTCTGGCGACTGACGACGACTGAACATTTTTAAACGCTGGATTTTGGAAACCCAATCAGACTTTCTTTTCGCCTCATCACGACACTTTTTGACTTGATAGCGCAACTTCAAGACCGCCAAAGATCTAGAGACATCATTTTTTGGTGAGCTTTCGTGCCCAGCGGCGAAACGCTGGTCGCTGAACTTTGATTTAGAGAGAGTTAGGCTTGAGTGTCGTTGTACCATGAGGAGTTTCCTTTCTGTTTGAGTATCACTTTTATGGAGCCGCTTGGCTGTCCGGCAAACGTTCTTGGTTCTCAAGGACAAGGGCGCGAAGCGTTCATATACCCTTGTCATTGGGGTTCAGAACGATCACGGTTAACAGCCTGTGAGCCCATCAAATGATGTGAGTCGAAAGGGAAATAGGCACATAAGACAATAAGCCTTTACTCGAACTTAATTAAAGTCAGTGAAAGGAGTGAGGAAGCGCAAGCGTTCTGGCCACGCCTTCGAAATAGGACGTTCTTCATCTCAAAGCCAGCCTCAGACAATTCTAGAGGGGTGATGAGGCTACCTTTTGCTCCGGTAAAGTGATTAGCTAAACAAACGAGGTCTTCCACGATCACCTTGCTTGGTCCGTTGCCATTGTTGGATCACTTTTTCATCAATCCAAAATGTCAGCCGACCCACGATTGCAGGGGTTGGGGTGTAGATTTAACCACACTGTATTTACATTAATATCAAATTTCTCTTTTACAGGGGTCCTGTCACCCCCAAAATACAGGCTAAAAATAACAATAATCTAAACTTTCTTATCTTGCTATCGCTTCAATTAATGCCAACCCACCACCTAATCGCAAAATTTTTGATTTAAAAGACTAGTAAAATCAAAGAAATGTCATTCTCAATACTCGATTGGACTCACTTGTAAGGAAAACATAATTGATAGTTAATTTATTAGTATTCGGTCTGCATTAAGAGTTAGGTGGAGCCTCGTTTAACTGATTTTAATCAAAGGTAGTAATATATGTACACAAGGACAAGAATACTGTTCTATTTGAGTTGTTTTTTTCTCTCCTTTAATGCTAGAGCGATCGATTTATCAAATAGTTACGTGACATTTTATGAGGGACCACAATTGAGTGATCAAGCATTTCTCTACCCTATACTTAGAGAGAAAGATACTCGGGAGCTCACCTATCTTGATGACCTCATTTTAGATTCTCTGAGAGGTGGGAAGTTGGGTTATCAATATTTTGATTCCGGTGGAACGAGCGCAACTTGTCAGGGGTCCAGAGGTGGTTTCATACCAATAGGCAAGAAAACCACCGTAAGAAATCTTAGAGTCCCGTCTTGCTACAACAGCTTAATCATGCGTACGCGCTTATGTCTTTATGACAAGGACAACAAGTATATTGGAGGAAATTGTACAGACTCTTACTATGGCCATACTTTTAATCCTTTAACAGAGAAGCCTAGTGACTATAGGTACAAGAAAAATGGGACGTTTGAGGGATGTGAGTTGAACCCGGTAAAAGTAAAGCTAAGTGACATCTATGAGGATTCGGCTTTAGCCCCTGAGGCAATACATACGTACTTTCCTATTGGAACTTGTCGCGCGGTGCATTTAGAAAGTCCTGACTATAAAAGTTTTACCTCGATTCTCTCTCAGATGCATCCTAAAATATATAAGCGCTTAGGACCTAAGTGCACAGTTCTAGAAACTGAACCAGTGTCTCTAGCCCATACTAATGGGACAGTTATTCATCCTAGTATCAAACCTACAAAAGTAGGTTGCTTATAATTTTTTGCTATGTGTAGTGGTCAACTGAAATTGGCCACGGTTTTAGAGGGTACCCAAGACAATCTCTCTGATTCATTAGGTGTGAGGCCACCATTATAGTGATGTGGCCTCAATTGGCTGTAATAGCCAATGATGTATTGGATAATTTATTGTTGAGCCTCAGAAAAGCTACGATAACCTACTGTTGGGATCCACTCCGTCTTTAAGCTTCTAAAGAAACGTTCCATTGGAGCATTCTCCCAGCAATTTCCTCGTCGAGATAAACTTTGTTTTATCTGAAAACGCCACAGTAACTGACGATATTTTCTACTCATCTAGTGACTATCTTGCTCGCTGTGGAATGTAGCCCCTTTAGGCTTTCCTATACTGATGTCTCGGTAATTGACAGCTAATCGAACCAAGCGTTTTCATTAGCTTTGTTGCTAGATAACGGCTCAGAGCTACGCCTTGATTTATCACCAGATCAGCAATAGTTCTCGCTCCCGAAGAGCCATTGCTTACCGCTGCGGTCCTCACCTCGCTTGCGGTCACCCCCTCATAAATTCCGTTGTGGAAGGTCATTAATGGCGACGGCAACATACAGCGATAACACTTCATACGATGTAAGCGATTCCTTGACGTGGACGTCGAATGAGCTGAGCACGGCAACGATGACACCTACTGGCTGGTTGTCAGGGGTTGCGGTTGGCAGCACGACAGTCACGACAGCTGAAGATGGAGGCATCACCACTCACACAATCGACGTGAATGTGTTCACATGTAGAGTTACTGGATCTTCATGTCTTGAGAGCTTCGATACTGGGAGTAGGAAGATGTTTATCAACTCACCATCAAAAATATTCCTAAATAGCCTCGGCGGAGAAAATATTGGTTTTACAAAAAAAAGGAGTTAAAAGGGTTATTTAATACATACGGTAATATGTTTATCGTGCGAGTCTAGGCGCTCAGGATAAATTACTGGTCAGGGACGAATCGAGGTCCTGGTTTGAGTGTAAGACTCAAAAATGGCAGCGAAGGAACCAGTATGCCAGACAACGAGTTTTACGCCCCCTGCGTCTCAGACCCTTCACGGTTGAACCCTCGCGCTTGTGATTCTAGCCCTAAACCACCGACTAAAGTAGGGGGTTCTTTGTATAGTTTTGATGTCTTCCCAACCTCGCCCCTTTTTTCATCCCAGTCTTCATAGCAACTAGAATCAATAGCTCTAGGGTGACCACGTTCCAAGAAAGCGGCGCAATCTCGCGTCATAAGCACCGCCTCCAGCTCCCCGTATTTGTTTGAGTAAGATCGGGAGCACTTATCTCTACGCACGTTTTTGTCTTGAATGAGACCTCGACTTGCTTTGCTCTGAGGCTGATACAAGTATAATCCGGACAAATGAGCCAACCTAAATGTTCAGGCGTCCTAAGTGAGACTTTCGGAGTTTTTCCTGGCGTTTTGCTTTTAGTTGGCGAACCCACGTAGACTTACCCACATCCATGAATTGGGCTGCTTCAATGACCGATTCAAAAAATTAAATTTTTATTTAATTACCTATAATTAAATAATTAAACCATAGAAAAAACTTTAACATTCCATTCAATTTATTTGGGAAGATAACTCCTTTAAAACCTAAAACATTGGTTTCGCTCTCCAGTTAAATAGAGGGGGAATTTAACTATGAAATTATTAATTACTCTTCATAAGGTTGGAAAATTTTGGGGGGTAACCCTAGGCCGTGGGATTAAAAGCTAGCTCCCAGATTCGCTTGATAGAGTGCACCTCTCTTGCAAAGGGCTCGTTATAGTGAGCCTTACCAGCGCAGCACGTTCGCGAAGTGAGCTTAAACGACCAACATGATAAAAGCGGCAAGAACTGCCTTATGGTTATTAATTTTTTGGAGTTTACGATGCGGTTAGTGATTTCAGCTGTGGTGGTGGTTTACATAGGCTATTTCTTTCCAAGTTATGTCCTGCTTGATTACTACCTGAGCATTACCCGAGAGTGGGCATTAAATCCGACTTTGGATCGAGCACTCTACTCTGCTTTCGCCTACTATTTTCTACCTGTTATCGCTTTTTTCGTGCTATTTGTTAGTGCTCGGCGAGATAAGCATTGGAAGCAGTACTTAACCTCTTGGCCCAGAAACGTATGTACATGGGGTGAAGGCGCGTTGATATTGATTGGGGTGATTTCATTAAATTCCGTATCAAATTATCTTCAATATATTATTTTTGATTGGTTTTCCCCGGGATCTTGGCAGGCCCAATCCTACAATTTTACCCCTTTATTTTCGGCCTCTGATGGAGTAATTGATTGGTCGAGTGTGTTGCGAAGCGCTCTAGACGGTGTGCTCATTTCTCCCGTGATAGAGGAGCTCCTGTTTCGTTATTTGTTGTTTGTTATTTTCAGGTCCATTTTTGGGGTTACTAACGCCGCATTACTCTCAAGCTTAATATTTGCTTCAATACACCAGTGGGCGCTGGACGCATTTATGTCTGGGGCGTTTCTATGTTGGGTCTTTGAGCGATATCGCCGCCTAGGAGTAGTCATTGTCATTCATGCTTGCCATAACCTGTTTATTTTACTTTATGATCTTGTCTATTATTTAAGCACTCAGCTTCACTTTAACCCTTGGGAGGCGGTTGATATTAGTATTATTGCGTTGCAAGTGGGGTATCTAGTGATTTTTTCACTATTTATTGATTATCAGCGTAGAGGGTTTAAGGAGAGGTAAGGTTTATACGGGGCGGTCTACTTTACGCCTTTATTTTAAATTCACTTGGTTGAGTTTTAGCGTGCTTTGGTTGTCAGCCACTTTTCTCCTCCATCATAAAAGTGAAATGAACGCTACGCGATTTTCACAATGAAAACAGTGCTGCCAAGAGGGAGTAAGGAAAGGATATTTAAAAGTTAGTGAGTGGTCTAAGCAAGCAATTGTCTTGCCTAGCTTCTCCGTTCCCTTCAAATCTCATTTTTAATTATAGTTAAATAATAAGTGTTTTTTTACCCAATCCTATAGCTTTGTTGATTCATCAAAAACCTATGGTTAAATAATATGCGAAAAATAATTGAAACTCAGTCAGCCCCTAAAGCTATTGGCCCATACTCTCAAGGGGTGATTTCTGGAGGGCTAATTTTCACTTCCGGACAGCTACCGCTTCACTCACAATCAGGCTTGATGGTTAAATCCTGCCTTGAAAAACAAACGACTCAATGCCTAGAGAACATGAGAGCCATTTTGCTACATGCGAATACTGATGTGTCAGACGTAGTAAAAACAACCGTTTATCTTACCGATATGGTGAGCTTTTCAATTGTGAATGAAATTTATAATGATTTTTTCATTAAACATGGTGCCAATTATTTTCCCGCAAGAACCTGTATCGAAGTGTCAAAACTCCCTCTCAATGCCATGATTGAGATAGAGGCCGTTGCTGTCGCACCTTAGCCGTTAACGTTTCGTAATTTTTTAGCTCCAGGGTGCCTATGTCGTAATTGTCATCAACAGCGCGAAAAATCCGAATGAGAGCATATTTGGTACGCTTAACTACTGAGCAAATTGATTCCTTAAAATCAAACTTAGATAGTACCTTCTATTGGTTTCAAGAAGGTACTGTGCTCAACTTCCTTGCGATAGCAAAATTAAAGAGCATGTTGTAGAACTACTAAAACATCGAAAATAAGACACCTAACAAGGCCATCTATACCTCAGGAGGAAAAATGGAAAAGGTCATCCGAGAACTGGCTAAAGAAGTAGGTCGAGTTATTCAAAAACCAGAAATGAAAACTGACTTTGTAATCAAAGGTCTCGGCATACGAAGAGGTGAAGAGGCGTTAATCTATCGTATTCCCTCTCATTCTAAAAAAGCGTCTTTCTATGAAAAAGGAGTGACTCTCTCTGAATTCCAGTTCGCTTACGTACATTTAAAAGAATCGGGTTATTTTACGAGAGCTTGGTTTAATAAAAACCTCTCTGCTTGTGCAAAAGAAGGGGCGTGCAATTTTACAACAATAGGCGGGGTTTTTAGCATTTTAGGTGTGGCAGAATACACCTCAAAGGCGACCTATCAATTAAAGGCATAACAAACTGTTTAGTGTAACTCCCAACGCTTTGCATTTCTCTCCACTAAACTTACTAGACTCAAGTGATTCAATAGTATCACTTGAGTCTTCTGTTGGAGTCCTTCTCATGAAAGTCGAGCTTGTTACTTCCCTTAAGCGTCAAGCGACCAAAACCCTCACAGACCTAGCCAGTGCTGTTCACCGAACATGGGACCCCCTCTACGTATCTGGTTGATGTGGACACCAGTTTATGCAAAACCGTTTGGCTATTCTCGAAGGGCTTGCTGGCGGTGAACTCGCAATCTCAAAGGCAAAGCACTGGGTCCTGATGAAGCAAGGAAAAATGTCAAAATGGCTGAAGGGATTTGGAGTGAGCCCGCGTTATCGACTCTCAATAATTCGCGGAATACATTGCCCTTGAAAACCTGCTCGCTGCCAAACAACTCGTTCAAAACATCTTCGAAAGAGTCGAACGCCTCAGCTAATTTCCCGAGTCTGGGCGTCTTCCTCCTGATCTTAAACACCTCAATTCTCGTGAATTCGTGGTTAATCCTTGCCGTGTTTTTTACCAAGCTAAAGGTGTGCATCTTTAGTTCAGCTGAACTAACCGTTGAACTAAAAACGTCTCAAGACGCTCTTGAAGTACTCGACCGTGATCAGTTTACCTTAATGAACGACCCCACGGCTATACGGCTGAGACGGGAAAAATTATCGTTATAAAACAAGGCAAAGTGACGTTTTCTGTTGAGGCCCAGAGGCTCATCAGCCCGTTATTAACTATCACGAACACCACCGCTGAAAATGTGTTGCTCACTTAATGAGACGGAGCGGAACAATACGAAAAGCGATTGCTTAAAGTGATAGAAGGCTTAACTTGGCGACACAAACGGTAAGTATTTTAGTTCTTCCCCAAGTTTGGATTTTAAAAAACTCAATTATACCGTTAATGAGATGAAATATAATGTGGTGCGGTCTTACGCAAAAAGCATTCAAGCGCTAGAGTAGAATGCCCCGATGGACGGACATTATGCAAATTTTCGACAACAAGATGGTGCGAGAAAAATGACAGTGTTGGTAGACAATATGACCGTTATTGCAAGGATTTAGCAAAGCTAACCGTCCCCGAATTAACTGCGCTCACCAAGGAGCATGGGGAGTTCTATTCATACTTCCCAACGCTTCATTTCTTTTGGACGTCGAGTAAAATTGCGCCAGAAATCACCACGCAATCCGCCGGCGCTTCAGAGTTTCTGTCTATCACTTGGTTCTCAAGAATTTCAAACATCCATAAGAGCCATTCTTCTCTGGCCATCTGTGTACGGAACATTCAAGTTCCGTCGGCAACGCTATCGAAAGGCCGAGGGCTGGCTCGGCTTTTCAATGTCTTTATTAACGATGTTTACTGGGGCTCCAAGGTTTCGCCAGAGCGATGAAAACGGGCTGGAAATTTACTTCTTTCTAGGGCCACTCTGTATGAGCCTCAGCGATCCGAGGGATTTGGTTTCCATGAATTGACCCATTGCCGCCCAATGGGCAATGGTTTGGGACGGGGTCAGTCCAGAGCTTTTGGCGGCTCTGAGTGCTTGTTTGAACAACACTTGATCGATATAGACACTCACTTTCATCACTAATCCTTCTTGTTCATGCTTACTTTATTTAAATTTACTCGGAACCCAAGATTTTGCCGCTAGAGTTTATTTTAAAACCGTCCTAATAGGGCTCGATCGGCAAATAACCACGCCCCTCAGCGCTCGGGTTGCTCGTCCTTGACCGTGATTTGAATCTTTTGGGTGGGTAATTTTAAAATTAATAAGGCTAGACGCCGTCAAAAACGGGCAGCGCTTCGAACAGGACTAGTACGTTGATAACGATGATGCTCACACCGTAGATAAACACACCAACCAACACCAACTCTCCTCCAGGCACTTGGTAAGCCTTCGATTTTTTCTGATCTTCTTCACTCTCTTCAAGGTTGTTAAACGCTGGTCTTTGTAGTCTCGATTTCCTTACTAACAATGCCGGTACGATACATGCCCAAATCGCAGCGGCAGACGCTGCATAACCAATTGCGCTAAGAAAACCAAAAGGAAAAAGAAGAGAAAAAATAAGAGGCGGAATAAATGTAACCGCCCAGGTCTTGGTTCTTCCTTTGGAGGTAGCATCAAATTGAAAAAGATCGGCCAAAAAATCAAACACACCCAACCCTACCCCAATAAAACTCGACAAAATGGCCGCCGCTGAAAAAGCACTAATGACATTTGATAGGGTTTCTTCAGCCAACACTGCTTTTAAGCTGATGAGTAAGATGTCTATATTTCCACCTTCTGCAATTATAGGGCCGAAGCTAATTCTTGGTAAATTACCATAGATACTTAATAGCCAAATGGTGTAGATAAAGAACGCCATGAGCGTTCCGCCTACAATCGCCCTTTGTGCGAGCCTTTCATCAAGGTAGTAGTCTCGCAGAGTGGAGACGCTGTGCTGGTATCCAAATGAAGTTAAAGCAATAGGGAAAAACCCCCATACGTATTGCGCATACTCAAACTTTAAGTGAGCAGTATCCAACAAAGTAACAAGATTAACATTAAACCAAAGGCCAGCAGTCCCAAAAATAAAGCTGATAATCATAAATAGCATCAACACCATGGAAATGCGGTCAACTGTTTTTGTTGAATGCCAAACTAGTCCAGAAAAGATAAGCACAAAAAGGATAGAAGCTAGTTTAGGGGAAAGGCCAAAGTACTCCTTAATGATCAGTCCAGATGAAGTGATGTAAGCGTACAGTAAAATCCCTCCCACAAAGTAGATCATTAAGTTATTAAAAAAATTAACCTCTTTTCCTAACAAATCTTTTGTGATGGAAGAAAAAGACGACCTGTATGGATAATCTTTTAAAACTTCGAGTAACAGACAACCACTGGTTGTCATAATGAGCATAGTGAAGAGCAAAGCCATTAAAGCCCCGATGGTCCAGACCCCAGCCCCTGCAGCGGGAAGTCCAAGCATACCAGCGCCGACGCAAATGCACGCGACAATACAGGCTCCTCCAATCATTGAAGGCGGGGTTGTGCTCCTTACCTGTTTCATACTAGACATAAATAAATACCTTTCTTTCGTTAGTTCAATTGCTCTTATTAGACTGCTCCCCTTACAAGCTAGGGAGGCACAAAAAAGCGCTAGAACCTAGAATCTAGAACTTAATTTTAGGAATGACATATTAATTAAATTCTAAATTAGCCTAATATTTCTACCTATTTAACCTAACTAAAAAATATTGTTTCGATGTTGAGTGCAGAAGGTGTCAAAATCGGGGGGATTTAAGGTTCGTCAGAGAATGCGTGAAGCTGGTTAATGAGTAATCAGCCAGGTTCGCATAGATATAAACATGCAAAATTGGAGAGGCTAGACGCGATGATCTTACTTAGATTGGGTCTGGTTCAAAGTAGACCTACTTAAGCCGACGCGTTGTGGAATGGTCTTTATCAGATAAGCCTGATGCCACAATTTCAGGCAAGGAAAGATATGAGCTATTACTTGATGAGTTACTACAATCGGCCTCGGCCTCAGCACGCAACTCATGGGCTGTCGCCAGTAAATGCCGAAAATAGGCTTAAATCAGTGTCCGAAATGTTGACCACTTACACTTAACAGAATAACGTCTATCTTTTGGGGGGTCAGCGTGGTTTTTGTCTACGAGAGTTCGAGAGAGTTTGTGTTGAAAATCAGCGCGAGCGTTAGCGACTTTTTCATCGCATTTAGCTAATAGCAATCTAGCTTTACGAGATAACTACTTCTGCTTACGTCTGAGGTTCTTCTCAGCACGCTTTATAAATCTGGGGTTAACTGTCTTTCTGCCGTTCGATTCAATAGTAAAGTGAGACAGACCAAGATCAATACCTGTCACCTTACTCACTGTATGAAGCAAACTAGGCGCTTCCACTCCATCATCAACAAGGATAGATGCGTAGAACTTACCTGTTTTACTCAATCTGACAGTAATACTTTTAACTTTACCTACAATTTCACGGTGAATGTTCGCCTCTACAGGTTTCATTTTCGGAAGCTTGCGGTACATATGCGACTTTAAATGTAGAGCTTTGTGGTTCGCAAAACGCACAACGCCAAACTGAGCTATTAAAAACTCAGATTGCTCTTACGTTGGGTAAATGCGTGCCTTAGTTGCTCTTAACACTCAAAATCCTTAACTGTATTCATGAACAGTCTTATATCAACTGCTTCGGGCTGTCTATCTTAAAGTGCTATCGCACTTTCGCCTTATCTCCCCGCCCTCAGAGCTGGCGAGGGTTTACGGCGTGATTGCTAAAAAATCAATTACTCCCAGGACTGTGAAAATTCTTGATCTTTAAAGGCAGCAGCGAGGCCTGTGACTTGTTGTAATCGTAGAACTTCATCTTTATCCATTCCCAATTCGTAACAAATTTTATGATTTGCCCATCCCATCTCTTTGAGTTGAATAATCAGATCTGCAATCAGTTCAACTTGGTGTGAGCCACGCGCCAGGTTATGGCGAACAGAAGTCGATATGCAATTTTCTTCAGGCAAATTAAGGACCACCGCGGGGATGTACCCCGTTAGGGTTTGCAGATCTGGGTGGTTCAATAATAATTGATAACGATGAAACCCATCGATGACAACGTATTTTTTGACCGAAGCATTCAAACGATTAACCAAAATAGGCATAGTTAAACCATTTTTCTCCATCGACGTTTTTAGGAGTTTGCTTTCTGGAGGCGCCATTTTATTTGGGTTGTATTGATTAGCTTCTATTTCATCAAGTGGGATCATTTCAACATGACAAGCTGGCGGTAAATCAGGAATAAGCTCGATGAGTACTTTGGCTGCTTTATTGTAAATTGCGACCTTATCAATGACTTGTTTGTCCGTGTTATTGATAGATTTCAACGGCTTCTTGGTGCGATGCTGATAAGCTAGAGTAGGTTCACTTTCCATTCGTATCACTCTTCTTCTCCATAGAGGGCATGGTATTGTTTTGCTAAGGACTTGTTGTACCCAAAAGAGAGTCCTCGGCACCAATAGTCATTTTTAATCAGTACTTTACAAATTCTTCTCCAACTAGGAACTTGCTTCCTAGATTCCAATTTACTCTCTGCGTAATCAGGGATGCAGGTCACTCCTTTTTGAGGACCGTTTTTACGCCACCACTGTAAGAACTTAAAAATTCGGTCTCGGTAATGTTTTTCTACATGTGGCGGCATGGTTTTCAGAAGGTATTTACTGTATTGCCGGTAGCTAAGCCCCGGTGGTAATTCAAAGCGATAATAACCAAGGATACGCCCCTGACTTTTTGAGTATCGAGCACCAAAGTTACATCCTTCTACTCTGGCAACTAATTTTTGCCAGGTATCAGGTTCTAATATTTGATATAGCCACAGCCCTTTTCTTTGCTCATCTCCAAAAGGTTGGCAAAGCCGCTGCTGTGAAAGAGGGACGCCGGCCTTATGCATTAAGTCGTAAATACGGTTGTAATCCCAACTAAAGCGGTAATTCGCAACCCAAATATCTTTAGTTTTCCAATCGTATAAGGGATAAGCCATATACACATCTGGCTGCATTTTAGTCGTCCAATATTTATCTGAAAATTTTTTTTTGGACCTATTTTTAATGGTATTGAAGCGATGTAAAGACTCATCAGCACGTATACCGATTAACACAGCGATTGGCTCACCCCTTTCCTTTTGGTACCAATGAGCAAACTTAAAAACAAAGTCTTCAAACTCCATCCCGTTTTGGAAAAAAGGGAATACATCCGGGTTTGAAATCACGCCTTTATGCGGTGGTCGGTCCCTGACCCATTGCGCTTCTTTAGCAGGATCCCAACAAAGCCATTTAGGTTGAAACTGTGAGATTGAATTCCTTAAGCTGAGCGGTAAACAAACCCAATAGGGGTTAATTTCTCCGTCCAGTACCATGCGCTCAATGAAGGCATGAGTTTCATGATACTGAGCTTCAAAGTCCACGATGAGTACATCGACAGGTAATCGACCACGCTTTTTCGCTTCTTGAATAGTCAGATTTAAAAGGACGCCAGAGTCTTTCCCTCCAGAGAAGGAGACATAGAAATGGTTAAAGTTGTCGAAAAGATAGCAAATTCTTTGTCGAGCGCCTTCAAGCACATTGTATTTTTGCTGAATTTTATCTCGAGAGAAATCGCCTTCTCTTCTTTTTTTATTGGCAATCATGATTTCCACAATGTCATTAACTACTCAAATAAAAATAAATAACTTTTGCATTTTTTATAAATTAATTATTAATAATTAATTTATTTATAAGGGCAATATTAAAGAAAAGCTCTTCCGAATTTCAAGCTCGGGAGAGCTTTGAGAGACTAGAAACTAAAGTGAAGATTACCTCTTAAACCAATAATCCAACTGTCATCAGCTTCTGAGTTCTTCGGTAAAGAATAAAGATATTGAACATTAGGAGTTAACGAGAGCGCACCCCAGTTCATTCGGTAATAGATTTCAGAGTTATAAGAGTCATCAGCTACATTAGCAGAGTTGGGCTTAGCCCAACCCAAGGCGATGCCTAGCATGCCAGGTCCTGCCTCATACCCAGTACCAAACACGACCGAAGATTTGTATAGAGCCTCAGGTCCTTGCGCGACACCGGCTCTGAAAAATGGTATCCATGAGCCGGTTTTATATATGGACGACCAATTTGCGCCATAGTTTTCGCTAGCTTTCTCTTTTCCATCACTGTGCCAAACTGTTAGGTGTGAATTCTTCAAATAAAAATCGTCTTTCGACTCCACCCAACCTATTTCTAGGGACTTAAAATATTGATTATCATTGATGAACTGTTCAACACCATCGAAAGGCTTAGTCGAATCAGCTTTTGCATCAGAGAAACTTGCATAAAAATAATAGTTTTCCGACATCATATGGCGTAGAACGCCGCCGAATGTTGATTCATCTGGGATTGGGATAGAACCGGAACCGGTACTAAACTGTAAGTTAGAAAAACCATAGTAAGGGTTACCCAACTGATAAGTATCAACATAATCAGTTGCATCTAAAAAACCAACCATCATATCAGTAGATTGTTTATTAAAGGTTTGTGTCCAATAAAGATTCGTTAACCTTAAACCTATATCACTAAAAGCTGGTTGGATTACACCAAACCCTCCGCCATTCTCCATGACAAATTCAGAGGGCGTACTCTCTGTATAACCGTGCTTATGATCAACCCTCAGCTGCAAAGCTCCGGTATCACTCTCTTTTTGGTAAGCTCGCCAATTCAATGTAATCCGTGCAATACCAGCTGCCGCACTGCTGTCTTTGTTCGGCAAGCTCTCACTGGACGTTAAACCAAAAACATAATAATCCACAGCTCCCTTTAAATCCTGGTCTTCAGCCGCATGAATCAACGTTGGCGTAACAA
This sequence comes from Vibrio sp. 10N.222.54.E6, assembly GCF_041473955.1. Taxonomy (NCBI): domain Bacteria; kingdom Pseudomonadati; phylum Pseudomonadota; class Gammaproteobacteria; order Vibrionales; family Vibrionaceae; genus Vibrio; species Vibrio sp. 10N.222.54.E6. Next base: position 15,326 of record NZ_JBFRTD010000047.1, read on the forward strand.
ACACAACCGATCCCACAAGCGTTAGCCAAAAACGCTTAGTCTTTTTCGTAAATGCTACATTCTCAATCATATCAATAACTTCCTTTTTTTTTCATCGAAGTTGTACGACTCAGCTCAACTTTCATTGTTAGTCAGGAGTTATTAAGAGGGATTTGAAAAATGAATACTCGTAATTAATAGGTAATTTAAGCGCTCTCCTTTATCAACCTGTCACAATCATTTATTTAAAATCGAAAACACCTCAATTTTTTATACCAACATCAAAAATTGAGGTATATACTATTTCTTATCCCTACCCGGAGGCAGAAATGGATAATCAAAACACTACAAACACATTTCAAGCGCTTAAAATCGGTGCAGACGCTTACATTCAGCGTCGTAATCAACGTTTACTGGCCAATCATCGCAAAGAGCTGCGTAACTTTACCCGAGCAGAAGCCTCGGCCTACCTTGGCATTGATGCAAAAACGCTTGATCGGTATGTTACCGCCGCTGCGATAGATCCCCGTCGTCATGAAGACTCACAATGGTCGATCGATATCGCGGAAATGTACAAGGTACGTAACTTACTACCAGATAATCTACGTAAAGACGCTAAGTTCATACGCAGTGAGCAGCAAAAGGCGCAAGTGATGGTTATCCAGAACCAAAAAGGCGGTGTTGGTAAAACCGTTTCTGCCGCGACTATCGCATCAGGTTTAGCGACCGAGTTTCATCAAGAGTATCGTGTTGGTCTAATCGATATGGATGGCCAAGCCACGCTATCGATGTACTACGCGCCCGAAGCCGAGCAAGAAGGTAACTTGTCTGTTGGTGACTTGATGATGAAAACGTTCGACCTCGATGAAGGCGAAACCGTTGTTCAAGTCATCTCTGAAGCCTTTCTTGAAACTACCATTCCAAACCTGCGCATTTTGCCTGCCGCGCAAAGTGACCGAGCGATGGAAGGCTGGTTTCATGAGCAAGTATTCAGTCAAACCTTAAATTCACCTTATTCACTACTTAAAGACATCATCGATAGTGTAAAAGATGAGTTTGATATCATTATTATCGACACCCCTCCTTCACTAGGTTATGCAACCTTCAATGCGTATTTTGCCGCAACGAATGTGGTCTTCCCATTGTCGATTACCGAAAACGACATTGATGCTACCTGCTCTTACTTCAGCTACATTCCTCAGGTGTGGGCCCTGTTAGAGAACGCCAACCATGAAGGCTACGACTTCATGAAGATCTTACTGACTAACCATCGTGATAGCTCAACCACTACCGAATTAATGAACAACCTGTACGACAACTTCTCTCCTTACTTGTACTCAAAAGAGTTTAAGCATAGTGAGGCCGTTCGTCAGTCGTCTTCCCTACTCTCGACGGTGTTTGATATGTCGAAAAGTGAATACCCGAAAAGCAAAGCAACTTTCCAAAGCGCGCAACAAAACAGCTATGAAGTTACAAGTCAGATCTTGCGCGATATTCTGAACGTTTGGCGTGAACAGGAGAACAAATAATGGCGAAGAAACGTGGCGGGAGCCCTTTAGGCAATGCTCCTGGTTCAGCTCAAGCGCAGCAATCAGCGGCCAAAGCAAATTTAGACACTCTAACAAGTCAACTCAGCACCGAGCTAGAGAAAAGCGGGCAAAACGCTGAAGACTACCTTAGAACTAAGTTTGGATTAGAGTCTGTTGGCCAGAAAATGGTTTGGCAATTAGCTTCTGGTTCAACTGCCACTTTCAATGAAGTTACACTGTCACACGAACAAGTTAAGCAGAACTCATTTGTGACCTTTGATGTTAATGGTCGTGACCAGTCTCTGTTAACCAAAGAATCATTGGAAGATTTGAACTCGTTAGAGTTTCAGCAGTTCTATCCAGCCGTTGGCCGAGAAATTAATGGTCGCATTGATATTCTTGATGGCTCTCGCCGTCGTGCTTGGTTTTTATTTCAAGAAGGTCGTGTAAAAACATTCCGAATTCTAGTCACTCAAAACGAGCTTTCTACCACCGATGCCAAAGCGCTGGCTAAGCAGCTGCAAACCGCCAAAGAGCACAACCAGCGTGAGATTGGTTTGCAATGTCAAACTCTGATGAAGAACGGTGAGCTAACTCAAGAAGATGCGGCAAAAATCTTAAATATTAGCCGTCAAGCGGTAGGTCGAGCGCTGAAAGCAGCCAGTATTGACAGTAAGCTGATTGCCCTATTCCCTGTCGTTAACGACTTGTCTCATGCTGATTACTCCCTCTTGGCTAAGGTGATGAAAGCGTTCGCCGATGACAAGAAAGCCTTGAGTAGCTTCATTAAAAAAATAGCCGATAATGCTGTCAACGCTCAGGCTGAGCAGAGCCAAGAAGACGCTAAAGACGCTCTGATTGCTTACATTAAAGATGAGTTAAAGATCGTTGAAGCCAAGCAAGAATTAGACAAAGCTGTCATTACTCCTCTAGCAGAGTTCGACAGTAAAGGTATGTTTGCTCGTAAGCGTGTTAAAGGTCGAAACTTTTCGTATGAATTTGGTCGCTTATCAAAGGATGTCCAAGCTGAACTCGATAAAGCTATCCAATCAGTGTTAGGTAAACACCACCAATCAACTTTATAAAAAGATAAAGGCTCTCAAATTAGGGCCTTTATCTTTCACCTAACCCGTCCTAAATAAGGTTGACACATATCCAACATGAAATTAGAGAGTTACAAATACAATTATGACTGTTATCAGAACGCACTTGCGGAAAGGATAATGGAAGACTAAAGATAGAATACTCGCTGAGGATGCAAAGAAAATGGTCTCCAAATCAGTAAAAACTAGGCCCTACAATGAGTTTGGCCTCGTCAAACTCTAAAACACCCCCCCCCCGATGAAGTACATCCATCATTTTAATTAACCACTTGTTTGTCACCTCCCTCTATGCCAAATCGAAAAAATCGGATGACTACAAGCGACTAAACCATCAAGAACAAGTTGGCTTGGGAAACTTCCTTCCTTATTCTATTTGACCTAGGGTAACTTCATCCTTATAACCCAAAAATTGGCTAAGTGCAGAGTGTTTGGTTCTAGGTGAACCTAACAATCGAATTATTATCTTAGCCAAATATAAAGACCATTAATTTATTATTAATAAATAATGATAAGGCTTAATTCTTCTCACGTCCAAAAGGCTCTCTCCTGTAGTGGCCTCCTGATCCCGGACCTCATAAATGAGGGGTTCAATGGCAAAACGACAAAGACGTACATTTTCTACTGAATTCAAAAATATATGCTGCAAGCTTGGTTCTTGACCAAGGGGGCTCCATCCCTGAAGCAGCTAGCTCTATGGAATACGTGAAACAGCTTTACGACACTGGGTCGAATAACTCAAAATTGAGCAAGGTGAGGTTACTTATCTTAGGTCTGGTTCGAAGTGGGCCTACTTAGCAGTAGTGCTTGACCTATTTAGTCGACGCGTTGTGGGCTGGCCTTTATCAGATAAGTCCAATGCTGAATTAGCATCTAAAGCTTTAGGGCTGGCTTAGGAGAAACGGGGACGGCGAAGAACATGATGTTCTATTAATATCAAGGATGCCAGGACAACTCAAAGCATGAGCCTTCGTGGTAATTGTTGGGAAAACACTCCCATAGAAGGTTATTTAGAAGCTTGAAAGCCGAGTGGGTACCAGAAACAAGCTACCTGGAACAAACTCAGGACAAGAAAGACAACGGCTATTATCTGATGAGTCCTTACAATCGGCAACGCCCTCAAGAAAATGATGGGTTGTCACCAGTTAATGGCCCTTCAGCCAGTGTCCGGTACTTTTGACCACTACACCCCCTAGAACAATCAATATTCCGCCGACCATCAAAGACCATAAGCTAACCTATTTTATTTTTTAGTGACCCAAGTTCAAGCTAGACGCCCCCAAAACGCAATGAAATCTGTACTAATAAACATTAGATTAGTAAGTACACCAAAAAATGAATAGCTGCAGCTCGATTAAGAGTTCCGATTCTTTCGTAACGAATTGAGGAATAAAAGCAAAATAACAGGCTCAAGGGATCTCGTAGACAGAGAAGAAGCAACTATATAAAACAGGAAGAATGAGAGTATTAGTCAAAAATTTATTGTTATTTAACCCTCCAAAACCCCAGTTTTAAAAAACTAAACTATCACTATAAATAGATGATTTTTTTGATAAATTATTTATAAATTATCAAAAAAATCCTATGAGGAATGGCCTAAATTTTAGCCATTGCCAAATGGGTAATCTAAAATTATTAATAATCATTTTTTATTAAAATTCATTCATCTACACAGATAAATTAGAGATGTGTATATGAATAAATTTTCAAAAGGACTACTAATATGGAAACACTGATCTGCCGCTCTTTTCAATCATTTATAGATTTCTGCGATAACGATATTGTTAAAGGAAAAAATATCCACTGCACTTTTAAGGCCTGTAAGGAGAAGGACTGGCGTTGGATGCAGTTTTACCTAAACGACAAAGGAGGAAAAGAGCTGACCTTTAGCTTCATATGAAACAAAACGCCTTAACTAATATTTCGTTTAACTTCAAATTTATTCAAAATTTTGTAAATAGTATTCAAAAAATGAGCCATTATATAAAGCACTAGAAAAACTAACTGTCTTAACCATCGCTCTCTAGAAATATGGAGAAACACTATGTTAAAAGCACATCTCGAAAACCTACAATTACCTATAGGTAATTGTATATTACACAGGGATGAATCAGGGGCTCAATTGATGCTTAGCAATCAAAAGTCATTTTCAATTACCCTACCTGAAAGCTGTATCCTTGAAACTCTGATTAAGAAAGAACAACTCATTTCAACCAAAGAAGAGTTAATTATTGCCGCTTGGGGGAGCCCAGATATCATCGGGCCTAACTCTTTACCAGTCGCGATAACTAACCTAAGAAAAGTTCTAGACCTTGATAGCATCAAAATCGTCAACATCCCAAGAAAAGGTTACAAGATTCATATTCCTGAATTTGAAACCTCACTAGACCCGCCGAGAGATATAAAGTTACCACGTCACTCTAAGTTTTCGTGTCCTCTCAAAAAAGCAACCAATCATCTAAAATTATACCAATGGACTTTCATCGGCTTATCTTCAACAACCCTCGCGGTCCTACTAATCAGTTATTTCTATTTTCGATACGAACTTGAAGTTGTTAACGTGAACCTTAATAATCAATCAAGCCAAATCTGTTTAACAAAAAAGGATGAACTGAAATTAATCCTCGCCTCTTCCCAAGTTCAGGCAAGCAAAAAACCTTCAATAAACCCCTAACACCTCGTCAATTTAGTTATTAATAACTAAATCCCCCCTTATTCACAGCAAAGGGGGGTACAACTTAGAGTGCAGGTTCTAACGTAGCGTTAAAATGTCTCAATACTTTAGGTTCATAAGTAAACTTCAAACCTGAAATAGATGAGGCGCGTTTTTTCACTTCTTTAAAAGCAGCAATAATGTAATCAAGGTGAGCTTGCGTATAGGTTGCTCTGGGAATGGCTAAACGCAACAGTTCCGCTGGACAAGGCAGTTGTTCACCAGTTTCAAGGTCACACCCTTGCAATAAGGACCCTATTTCAGCCCCACGAATACCCGCCACTTTATAAAGCTCACAAGATAAAGCATGCCCAGGGAATTGTTCCGGCGGAATATGAGGTAAGAGCACACCTGCGTCAATAAATGCAGCATGACCGCCAGCTTGCTGGCAACGAACCCCTAACGCTTCAAGACCATTTACTAAATATTCAACTTGCTGAAGACGGGAAGCTAACCAATCTTCTTCCATCCCATCATAGAGTCCGACAGCTAGGCGCTCCATAGCACCGCCTTCAAGCCCGCCATAGGTTGGAAAGCCTTCCAATAGCACGCATAATGTTTTGCATTCTAATTGAACATCTAACAAGCTTTCATCTTTGAAAGCAAGCAATCCCCCAATAGGAACCATCGCATCTTTTTTCGCTGACATAGCAAAGATATCGGCATATTTAAAAGCTTCGCTAGTTATCTCTTGAATGCTCCATTCAGCATATCCCTCTTCGCGTTGCTTTACAAAATAGGCGTTCTCTGCAAACCGTGCACAGTCCATAACTACGGGAATATCATAAAACTGCGCTAACTCATAAACAGCCTTCAAATTGGCAAGAGAAACTGGCTGACCACCTGCAGAATTGCAAGTAATCGTACTCACAATATAGGGCACATTTTTAGCCCCGATCTCTTCAATGCCAGACGCGAGCGCTTTCAAGTCAAAATTGCCTTTAAAATCTCTCTTAACTTCAGTATTAAAGGCATCACGAGAAGGCACATTCATCACACGACAGTTATTTTTTTGAGTGTGCCCTTGAGTGGTATCAAAAAAGTAATTTGAAAATGCGGCCATCTTTTCTCGTTCTAGCCCCTTATCTCGTTCACGCTTATTGATCAAGGCAGGTACATACAACTGTTCAGCGCCACGTCCTTGGTGTGTAGGGATAGTAAACTGATAGCCAAATATATCTTTTACCGTTTGGCTAAGCGTCCGATAGCTTCGACTGCCGCTGTACGCTTCATCACCTCTCAACATTGCGGATTGCATGGCCTGCGTTACTGCCCCGGTGCCACTATCGGTCAGTAAATCGATAAACACTTTATCGCTATCTAACAAAAAAGGATTGTACCCCGCTTTCATTAACGCCAGCTCTCGCTCTTGTTCTGTTGTTCTTTTAACTGGTTCAATAACCCGGATTCGATACGGCTCCGGCAAATAGTGTGAATCCATAGGCTGTTCTTGATTGTTGCTAATTGCTGACATAGGGTTCTCTCCAAACATTTTCCAACGATTAAGGGTAAGTTGGTTAGAAATAACTAAAGAAGCCCATTATTCGGACACCCAAACCTCTCCTTCCCAACTTAAATAAAGATTAATCAAATAAATAAAATTTGGTATTAATTTCAGCGTAAATTAAATATTAATAAACATATTAACAACACCTAAAAGCCCTCTAAAAAAGCATCATAGCCATGAGAAAACCTGACCAAATGACATCACCGTTTTTTTAATTAATAAAGATAATTAAATAAACAATGGACTTAGAAAGTAGCACTATAAAAGTAGTGGTATGAGAATGAAAAATATACCTAGAGCATATAAATTAGAAGGAAAATGGAAATATGGAGAGCCCATTATGATACTAGGGAACACATTGGTTGCTGGAGCGGGGCCGGTCGGCATTCAAACTAGCCAAATTATGGCTCCTCTTAGTCAAAAAATAGCCCTCATCGGCAAAAGCTCCCCTCAGTGGGAAAATAGGCAAAGATTAATCAAACAACACGGATACGTTGTTTGTTGTAAGGTGAATGAACCACAATTAGCGACACTAGTCGGATTAGTTAAGTTTAATGAACTTTATACAGAGCTATCTCCCCTTCCCTCCTCTTGGGATACGTTAGTTTTAGCCACTCCAGCTCACGCCTATTGTGATGTGTTGTCTTCCTTTTCTGAAATTTTATTAAAGAACTTAAAACAAATCATTCTTATGTCCTCAATGCTCGGTGGGTGTCTTATTTTAGAAGGAATGTTAAAAAAGAAAGGAGCCTCTCCAAATATAATGCTCTTCTCTAGCTACTTTGCGACGTCTTATTTTACTTCTAACCCGACGGACAAAAATAGGGTCCTCACGGTCAGAACCAAAACAGTAAAAAAACGAGTTTATATTTACCAGTCTAAATCCAATGATGGTTTATTGAGCGCCTTGCGAAACGCTTTAGAAAAAATTGATGTTCAAGTCATCCCTTTAGATAACTCGTTCAGTGTGGAAGGCAGAAACATTGCTACTTATGTACACCCTGCTTTTATTATCAATACGTTTTCATTAGATCACATGTTGTCTAAGGAAGACGAAGTTAAGTACATGTATAAACTGTACCCAGAAGGGCCAATCACCATGAGTTCGATTAGGGATTTACTACTGCACTGGAAATCAGTTTCTCGCCTACTTGAACATTACTCAGCTCAACCGATTAATCTACTGCAGTTGCTAAATGATGAACATCACCGAGTACATGAAAAGACTATCCCCAAGGACAAAATAGTCTCTTTCAACGAGCTTGATGAGATAGAGCAGGAATATCTACTCTACATACGATATAGCACAATCCTGATAGACCCAGACCCGTTTTCAAAAGGTAAAACCTTTGAGGTTTCAGCCAAACCTTATATCAAAGGAAAAGTTAGAAAAGGAAGACTACTACTCCCCAGAACTCCTCTAGAAGACCTACAGACCCTTTATTGGCTTAACCACTTAGTTCAAAGCTCAAGCCTAATCTCTTCTGTCACATTTCCCTCAATAGAAGTGTTTGAAAATTGGATAAAAGAAAGAAACCTACCAAATACGCTAATCCAGGCTTTAAAACAACGCGCAAAAGAATATTACGAATATGCAACCCCATCTATTAGCCCCTAGTAATTACTAGGGGACACACATATCTTTTAATTCGCATTTTAGCGTTTTGCTTCAAAAAGATAACAGGAAAAAGGAGATTAAGGTGTTAATAAGAAAAGCGACGCTCAACGACATATCCTCTATCAATGCTCTGTGTCACGAGCAACTAACAGGCAGCCACAGTAAAATTAGCCATTACAAGAGAGAGCAGAACGAATACAGCTTAAGTGATTACAATTTCAGTAAAATCAGAATCATTGATCTAGTTTTTACGGAATCAATGATGAAGGAGAAGCTAAACAATAAAAATATCTATTTTTTTGTCGCTGAAACAAAAAAGAATAAACAAGTCATAGGTTACCTAATGGTTAGTGTCCATCCTCCTAAAAAAAGGCCGGCTCTCCAACAACGTCTCCCATCTTTCTACGCTTACATCGAACGATTTTATGTGTCGTATAAATACCATGAACAAGGTATTGAGCTTGCCCTACTCAACAGCTTTGATTATTGGAAAAAATACAAATCAGCACACTAATCATTATCTTTCAAAAAACCATGAAATTTGTCAATGCTCAGGCTGAGCATTGACAAATTTTCCCACAATCAAATCAATCTAAAGCTGTTTTTCTATAAAAGCCCATCAAACCTTCTTGATACCCAATCAAAAAGAAAAGGGCGAAACTAATATTGCCAGTGAGTTGCGAAAAGACAAGACAACACACACCACTACGACCCAAGCTAAAATAACGTATTCAATCGGTCACCAGTTATAAATTGCCCCAAGCCCCCTGGTTATCCCAAACCAAAGTAAAGGCGAGACAGCGAGTAACCAAGGAGTTTGGACCTCGATTTTTTATATGTCGGTTGCACCAGAAAAAAATAGCAACATGAAACGTCGATACCACAGCGTAAATCACACCGGTAATTAAGGTGTGACTGAGACACTACATTGTGCTTGGATACTGGTAGGAGGGCAGGGTAGGAGAGTATTAGAAGAGAACAGTTCATCTGCTTGGCATATGTGGCTTCAAACATCGAAATTAAAGCTAAGCGGTGTTCTGCTATTCGCTAGACAGATCTACGAGAGAAAGCCCTAATGCCTCACCTATGACATCTGGACAACTAGAAATTCGTGAATTTTAAAAGAAGGTATCTCGTCTTAAATAGGTTGACGATTTTTAGCAAGCCTGTAACGGAATTTTTTGTTTTTTCATACATATTATTTGGCCTGTTCATCTTACGAATGAAGGCGTCCGTTGACAATGACAACTAATGAACGCCCTCATCAGATTGAACATAAGTCATGTAGCTCACCAAAAACTCCTCTACCTTTGAAGAAAACATTTATTTTACCAAATTCGGATGCTTTTTCATTCAATGCCTTTTTCATTGTTTTGGTGTAGCTCCATTTTGGCTTAACCAGCAACCGCTCTTCTTGAAGGTAGTTAAACTAAACATCGCGGCCCAGCTTTATTCCTTTAGCTATCAATTGAGGTTTTAGTAAGAGAAGTGAAGCTTGTGAGTTCCTAGTCGAGACATGAAGCGCCTTAGTGCAAGCTCACCTTGACAATTTTTCTCTCTGATATACACATTAAAGATAAATATCGCGTAACGAACAAGCCCTAATTACGCTTACTTTCTTTTCGAAGGCTTCTTGCCGCCCTCGGTGATTTCGGCATCGTGCTCTTCCTTGAACTGACTAAATAATCCATTTCTCCATTTTCAATGGTATCCACAACCTGTATTTAAAGCCTAGTGTGTAATCTCGCTGAGTGCTCTTAACGTAGTGTTTATTTGGGATGGTCATAATTAGTCCTCAATGTATAAACATATTTCAAGACGGGGAAAATATTAAAAAAACCACGACTCTGCTGATAGTTTAACAGTCGGACAAGAGATAAAGTTTATCGATGGCTTACAAGCTCGTCGGAAACCTAAAAATATCATGGACCGCAGCGGCCAAGGCTGTCACTAAATAAGTGGAAAGTATCATCAATTACTGCGGTGCTTCCAGATAAAAAACTTATCTCGACGAAAAAATTGCAGGGAGTAGGCGACAATCGAACGTTTTTTAGAAGCTTAAATACTAAGTGGATTCCCGCAATAAATTATCGCAGCTTTGCAGAGACTCAAAAAATCATCCAATACATAATTAGATATTCCAGCCAACTTAGGCCATATCAGTATAATGGTGTTCTGACACTCATTGGCTCAGAACGATTGATTGTCTTGAAAACCGTGACCAATTTTATTGGACCACTATACTCTTGCCTCTAAAGAAAGATAAAGCCCAATTAAGCGATAAACGTAATTTCCCATCTAAGGGTTGATAAAGATTGCTACAAAGTTAGCGTGGTTGCATGACATTGGTATTCCTACAACGTTCGCGAGCTTGTTCGGTTGTGGAGTGGAACAGCACCTACCGACAATTTCAATTTAATAATCAGTAATTTCAGAGCAAGCTTCAGGAACACATTCGTCAAAGTTGGATTTCATTTACGCAACAAGGTTTAAGTCGATTTTAAAGTTAATCTTCTCAGGGACGATAGTAGAAATAGCCTCTGAAGCCAATTTCTATCCAAGAGTGAGAGAAAGGGGCGGTAAATTATAATTATTGACTTAACCTTTGAAATTCGAGAGTTCGTAATATTTGATTTCTGGCGTTGGCACTTAAGGTTCTTCCCAAGGCAAATTAATCCCACTGTCATTAATATAATCAGCGCTCAACACACACAACTCATCACAACACGAATCAACCTTTGTCCAATCCTAACATCTATAGGCCTCATCATTTGCTTGAGGAGGCTATTGCCGATTGTAGTAGCTCATCAGGTAATAGCGGCTGAGCTTGTGTCCACTCGATTTTCAAATTTATGAATAACTTCTCCATGGGAGCATTGACGATCCCATGTCAATACTTACATCATAACTGAAAAATCTTTCAATATAATGGAGGGAAATTTACAAACGATATAGCGTTTCAAAAATCTTTGTGTTTCTCTTATCGAAAGTCCCTCTGCTTCTCTTCGCTACATATAGTTTTGTCTTAGGATCCTTCTCATTCTATCAAAACTACTGTCATCGGTGTCAGGATGTCTTTCCTGATGAAGTTTGTAACGAACTCACTTCAAAGAGGTTAGGTAAATGCAAACTCTTTGCCTAACCTCTGTAGATTAGCACATGCTGTAACCAACAATATCGCAGCTACACATGATCACACCAAAGTGTTCCATTAATGTTGAAGCTCTTTCTTTAGTTCGCATGAGAGAAACTTTTCGTAAGTAGATTTAAATGATAAATAGGTTTGACTGCATAAAAAATCGAGGAGACATAGCAAGCTCGTTTAATTCAGTCAGGCGCAGTGACGAGTAATGCATGAAACTGATTTACAGCCTGGGATGATCTAAAAAACGAAAAAGATCTTCACCATAAGAGCCCGCATTAATAGTAGCGATTTACCACCTAGTTTAGTACCTAAGATCATTAGACCACTACAAACCCAACCCATTTATCAATTACATGCAATTGGTAAAAAATATAGCTAAACATTAAGAGTAAGACATAAAATTATTAGAGAACTAACATTTACCCAACAACTAACATCAAAAATCTCTCGAGATTTGATGTTAGTTGTTGGGTTACCGACTGAGCCTAAGTGAAGTTGGTATATCTTGAAACTAGATCCTAAAGTTTCTAGTTTCTTAGAGTTCATCTAAATGTATCAACATCTACCGATTCAATATCAACATCTACCGATTCAATATCAACATCTACCGATTTTATATTGATATTAAACGATCAAACATATAAACATTTACCGAAATAAGATTTTTTAGTATTAACATTAGCCGATCTAAAAGAAAGGTAAGATCATTAATTTAAGTTAACTTATGATAATTAACCTAAATTGGTTATAAAACGATCAAAACATTAGATAAATTATGAATTAAATACATAGTTTGATCATTGTGAAGTAACTAAACATTTACCGAAACAAGTAGTTATTTACCGATATTTATACATAATTTATGTGACGAGCTATAGATATTTACCGAAATAATATAGACATCTACCGAAGTTGATGATGTAAGTAAGGTTATCTGTTAAAATGATACTATCTCATTCTTAGGTAATGATCATGACGTTATCATCCAACTCTAGCCTGACGGTTATTAATGAAGAAGACCGAAAAAATCGGTTTATCTCATCGATTCTGTTCTCTCGAGCAACTATTTTTCATCCTGCTTCTCGTTTGACTTCAACGATGCAGTCAAAATTGATTCAAATTGCTCAGAGTGGTGGTACAGATCCAAATCACCCATTAGAGAGTGTTAATATTAATAGCTATGGGAAAAGCTTCAGGGTTGATCTACATGTAGATTATCTCCTACAACCTCATCGCGATATCCTCGAGACTATGCTGGCCTATGCTCAAACTATTCAACTCGACGATGCTTCTTATGAAGCGGGATCTCGTTTAAATTGGTCCCAAGTATATCAAACCATTTCTGATGGTGATATTTCTGACACTCAACAAGATGGTTTCGACTCTTTTATTGACCGGGATGCAACCGTTTTATCGATGAGTATGTATGAGCTAGCAACCCGAATGGGAATGGCGACAACTCGTCCGAACTACGATCAAATTGAGCGTCGTATTACTCAATTGGCAACGGCTCATTTGGTGATTAATGAACTCGATGAAGAACAGAACGTTGTAGGCAAAAAGCCCTTAGAATTTGTGCAAGATTACCGTTTCTATTGTGATCGAAGTAAATTCAAAACCGGCCGTAAAAACAGTAAGAATCTAACTAACCATGTATTCTTAGTGCCAGACATGCGCTTGCTACAAGCGATACGCGACCATGGTTACTATTATCGATTAGAACAACACAAAATGACCAACTATAGTAAACCGTCAGTTCGCTCATTCTTAAAATACATTACCACGCACAAAGCAGAATTTTTACATAACAAAAAGTTTGAATGGGCGCTCGATAGTTACATTCAGTCTATTGCTTCTAAAGTCAGCCATAGCTTCCGTAGCGATCTAAGAAAAGATTTGTTGGCCAATGCCGTGCAAATTGAAAAAGATTTTAGTCTTCAATTTCGCGATGTTGGTAATGGTATACAGATCTTTTATATTGGGGAGGGTAAATCATGATTACTCAATCTCTTGATAGCTTGATGTCTTCACCTGCGAGCCAAAGCCTAGAGTTCAGTATAAAAGGCTTACTCAAAGGGCATGTAGGTATGTTGATTGCCGCACCGAATGTCGGTAAATCTCACCTTGCACTTTGTATTGCGATGGAACACGCTTCTTCAATGTCTTTACTAGGGATGAGCGCGGCCGACAAACCGGCTAAAACCTTGGTACTGAGTTCAGAAGACGGGGCTGGCGTGATTCAATCTCGAATGAAAGAAAAGCTGGTTAATTGCACTGCCACCATTAAGTCAGAGCTAAAAAAAAATCTACATTTTTTAACGGACATTGAACCGATAGTGCTCCCGCCCGACAGCTCTGCACAAGAAAAAGTAGAACATAAGCAGTATTTAGAACAACTCAAACAAATTTTCTCTGAATTCGATTTAGTGATAGTAGACACCGTGACTGAGTCAATAGGCCGTTGTGAGGAAGTCAAACACGATCGCTTAATCAAAAATGTCTTCCAAAGCCTTGCCAGTGAATCAGGCGCTAGTTTATTGCTTGTTCATCATGTGAATAAAGAGGAAATTCGTGGTAATCAAGAAATTACCATGGCATCTGGGGCTGGTTTAACGTCGATAATGCGATTAACAAAGTGCTTATTTACGTTAAAGAGAAACAAGGATTTCCTGTCGATTAAGTACCTTAAGAGTAATTATTTACCTGAAAATGAAAATCAAGAGTTTGCGGTTGAAGTAAGACAAAACCTTACGATTAATCCACAGGTATTCAGTTTGAAATCCAAGACGTCTAAGTCTGTTCGATCGGTGCAAAGTATTAAGCAAAATCCAAAAAAAATTACGCTGCCTGGAACTATCCCGGAACAAGAAGAAATTGAAGAGCGTAAAAACCTCAGAGACGTTTTGTAAGCTAGCTCTCACATTTTCAAAAAGCACCGAATTTCGGTGCTGTCTTTTTGTCTGACTCTGTTCGCACTTTCTTATATCCGTTCACTTTTTTGTCTACCTTAGATAATCTTATTTAAGGTGAAAACATGGTGAACTACGCATATTTAGGAGTCTCTTCAGACAACCAATATGTAGCAAACTAAAAGCACGGGCTCTATGACTCTACCAAAAAGGTTGGGATAGGTAATTTGGTGTTTGTAGAAGTCAGCCGTATTGCACGTCTTACCTCACAAGTGCTCAAAGCACTCTAAGTGAGCATGGAAAATAAAATTATCGTCTATATTGCTAATCAGAATTTGCAACTGGATGGTTCAATGCTGTGTCGGATAATGGCAACAGTACTAGGCGCCAAATTTGGTTTTATTCTAGGCTTATTTCATGAAAATTGTCTATGTCCGTGTCAGTACCTAAGACTAAACGTCCGACGTTCAAATTTAACAGCTAAACCAGTTGTTGGGCTTTACGAGGGAAGGGGACATTATTCACGTTACCAAAGTCGATTGGATGGCGCGTAATACCATCGATGCATTGCAAATTACCGCTCAGCTCGCGCAAAAGAAAGCCGGTTTTGTTTTTATGTTCGATGCAGTTTTTAGGAGGCCGCATGACAGTTTGTCCCACAAGATCCGCCGAGATATATCTAGGTGAATTCGACCGATTTTGACTCCACCGTAAAGGCGGTTTAGGTACATGAGGTGCTCGTTAAGGATTTCGAATCTACCGACTCCATAAGACTAGAAGACAATCTAGGTTAAGGTGTCAGGATTATATATTGTGACGGCGTAACAAGTTTTGAGCCGATGCGAGAAGATTACGTTTGCGAAGAAAGTAGAAAGGACGAGAGAAACAACGTTCGCGTATCGGCCTCTTCTCTTTATGACGACTAGGAACAGGCTCTTAACGTCGATATCACGTTAAATAATCGTTAATATTTACTTCATCAATTTGCTCAGGCTGTAAATAGTCATCAGTAAGACGTTTACAAACCCTCGAACTTAAAAAAAAAGCGAACAGAGCAGGGTCAACGCTTCAAAGAGATCGGCAATGGCCATGACTTTTGTGGTAAGAGGCATCTCTGAGCCCGTTAAGCCCATAGGTTACACTTACCATTAATTTTCTCATGGTGGCCTCCCGCAATTTTTGCCAAGTTTCGAATATGTTGTGGGAACGGTAGCTACTCCAAAATATGGATGGTTTGAACAATGTGATCGTTGATGATAAACCGTTCTTTCTCTGTTAACGTGCCGCTCTGAATACCTAAGTTGTGCATTTATCCTTTATTCGCCTGATATTGCTTCGGCTGGGTATTTATCTTTTTTCGTGTACTGCTTCATTTCTTCTGAAGATGTACCGAGTTGTTTACTTAAGGTTAGAGTCCACATTCGTGAGATGATATTAGGTTCAGTTGGTGTGATAAACTCTGCTCCCAAATTAAGCTGAGCTAAAAATTAAAAATATTGATTCAACTGTTCACAATTTTCTATTAGTTGATCTCACCATCCAACTGGATACGCTTGCACCAAAGACTTCAATTTCGTAATTTCTTCCTCACGTTTAAGAAGCTTGAAGCGTATTCTTACTTCGTGGATCCGGTTATAAATCGCTTCCAGTTTTGTTGATTTTTTGACCACACTTTCGGGTGTCGTGATTTTTCCACAGTCATGTAGCCAACTCGCCATTTTCAACTCTTGCCACTCTTTTTGAATTAAGAAAAAAGTGGTCAAAAGGCGGTAAGGTAGATTCTTGAGCTGCGCGAGTTAACCACTCGGCTAAGATTGGAACACGTTGGAAATGGTTTCTGTATAAAGGGATTTTTTGTCTAATAATCCTGCAATAAATTTGATGAATTGGTTAAGGAGTCATGTATGGTTTATGGTGTGCACGACATGGAAATTTGATTCGATAGGGACAGCAAGGAGTGCCTTGAAAAGACATTTATTGCCAGAGTTTGTGTGCTATCCCGTCAGTAGCCTTGATTCATACCATGTACAACGTTGATTTGATGAATTTAGTTGACTTAGGCTGGCGCTGCCAACCGTAACCTTGATGTGCTTCGTTCTATTTTTAAGTATGCTGTTCAGCAGCGTCTTGTATGGAGAATCCTTGTGATGGCATTAAGCAAAACCGTAAAAAATAGCTTAATCACACATCTTAAGTATGGAAGAGCCAAAGCAGCTTAAAATCGTTTTAAGGTGCTAAAATTGCTCCTTTTAATGGGTTGTCTAATTTAAGAGGTGACGGGGCTGAGATGGTCTTTTGTCAAAAATGATGAATGGCACCGCAGTTGTTAGGTCATAAGCGTATTCCGTCAACGCTTCGTTTGCCCATGTGAATGATGCGCAAGTATCGCTATCTTCTGAGGCGATAGGGGAAGTCATTCGTGGAATATTATCAGGTCAGTTTATGAGTAAACCTAAAAATCGAAAAGTGAGAGCATCCAAACCTAAACAGACGAGCTCCCAAGCGCAGAGGAAGACTTATCAAAGCAATGCCAACACGTACTGATGAGGAAGTTGAACGGTTTAGGTATCTGTGTTGATATTAGGATGTTAATTGAGTCGATTCTCGGGCGATAACTCACTCTAGTAAGGGCTAATTTTCAAAGTGATAGACGCAGAAGTGTCTTAATATTAACCAACAATAGTCTGGTAAGTGTGTTACCTTGGTTTTTATCCCTACCGCTTAGTAGGGACTTCTTTTCTTTTCCGAACTCACATCTCGGCACTCCTTAGTTGCCCTTCTAAGCCTCACCGCAGGCTTTAATTATGTCCATTTCAACCCAAAAGTTAAGAAACATCTTCAAATTCACTAGAATTGAAAATTTTAAAACCAACTACAATGTAACTCATATCGCTCCTTGGCTACCACTTGCTCAGAAAGTGAAACCTGTCATCCCTTCGGCAATTATATATTGCGAAGGTAATTTCGGTGAAATTGATGGTAAAACCGCTAATGGGCTAGTGAGGCATTCATTAAGCTATCGTATTCTATCGGTTATTGATAGTGTATCTGCCGGCTTAGATGCTGGAGAAGTACTTGATAACAAAGCCAATGGAATACCGATCCTTGCCAATGCTGAAGAAGCTATCATTCACGCGGAAAGCATTCCCGATTACTTCATCTTTGGCATTGCGCCATCAAGTGGTTTTTTATCTGACTTAGATAAAAGCATCATTTTAAATGCCATGTCACTAGGAATGAACATCGTAAATGGCTTACATGAATTCCTAACTGATGATCCTCTATTTTTAGAAGCTAGCTTAAAGAATAACGTTCGAATATTCGATACTCGCAAACCCAAAAGTAAAGGCGATCTGAAAACGTTTAGCGGGAAAATACATAACGTTAAATGTCCGAGAATTGCTGTAATGGGGACGGATTGCGCGCTAGGAAAACGAACAACAGCAACAATATTAGCGAATGAACTGACTAGAAAAGGCCTTAACGTCGTTCTGATTGCCACTGGTCAAACAGGTATTATGCAAGGCGCACAATACTGCGTTGCACTCGATGCTGTCCCTTCACAATTTTGTGCCGGTGAGTTGGAATCTGTCATTGTACAGGCCTATGAAAAAGAAAATCCGGACCTGATTATTATTGAAGGGCAAGGAGCCTTGAGTCATCCTGCGTTTTCAACCAGCGCATTTATCTTACGTGGCAGTTGTCCAGCGGGTGTGATATTGCAACATGCTCCTAAACGTTTATATCGTAGTGATTTTCCTGATTGCCCAATGCCTTCGATTGCTTCAGAAATCAATCTTATCGAAACGTTTTCTAATACCGATGTTATTGGACTAACACTGAATCATGAAGATATGTCTTTAGATGAAACCTGTCGTGCGATAGACAGCTACACTACCGAATTTGGTATACCGGTTACTGATGCATTATCACAGCCTGTCGAACATCTACTGCACATCGTAACGTCAGCCTTCCCTATGATAGCAAGAAAACTGGCCGCAAAAGGGTGAACTGCCCTAGATTAGACATTGATTGTGGGAAGATTCACCATAACGCTCAGTACCTGATCACTCAGCTCTCACTAAAAAATATATCCGTTACACCTGTAACAAAAGTCTTCCTCGGCCACCCTATCATCGCACAAGTTCTTATTGATGCTGGCGTAACAATGTTAGCCGATTCAAGAATGGAAAACCTTCAAAAGATGACTGAATCAGGCATTGCTATCCCTAAAATGCTGATACGTACGCCCATGCTAAGTCAAGTGGCGAGTGTAATAAAATACAGTGATATGAGTTTAAATTCTGAAGTTGAAGTAATTCAGAGGCTTTCACATGCAGCGGAACAACAAAATTGCCGTCACGGTATCATTATTATGGTTGAGCTTGGCGATCTCAGAGAAGGTGTGATGCCGAATCGCGTGATTGATTTTATCCGAGAGATTATTTCTTTACCGAACATCACGATAAAAGGAATTGGTGCGAATTTAGCCTGTCGGTATGGCGTCGCTCCAAATGAACAAAATATGAATATTCTTTCTGATCTTGCCGATGGAATTGAAGCTACATTTGGGGTCAATCTAGAAATTATTTCAGGGGGTAATTCTGCTTCAGTTAACTGGGCTCTTCAGAGAACAGGCTTAACTCGAGTCAATAACCTTCGTATAGGAGAAGCAATTTTTTTAGGCTGTGAGCCTTTAGAGCACGAAAATATCAAAGGCTTACATACGGATGCGGTTTCTTTGACCGCTGAAGTGATTGAATCCAAGATTAAACCGACTTTGCCTTGGGGAAGTCGGGGGTTAAATGCTTTTGGTGAAAAAGAAAACCTTCAAGATAGAGGGGAGGTATCACAAGCTATTCTGGCATTAGGCCGCCAAGATGTTTGTGTCAGCGGGCTTAAGGCTCCGAATGGGATTAAGATCATGTCTTCAACTAGCGATCACTTTGTCCTTGAATCCTCACAGAAACCACTACTTGTAGGGGAAAAAGTCACATTCAGTTTAGATTACAGTGCGCTCTTATCTTCTATGTCTTCACGTTATATCCATAAATATTTTAAGGCACCTAAAGGGAGAAGAAGCGCATAATGCAACGAACAACAGTAATTTTCTTCGTCAGTGTCATGCTTAACGGTTGTCAGATAAGCCCAATAAAATCTAATGGGCTTGCCGATTATAGAGCGACGGTTATCTCAAGCCAACTGCCACAAGAGTTAGGCTCAATCACACTCGTAAATGCTCAGTCAGAGGGCAATAGTGTCACTCTTATTTTCGTAAAAAAGAAAACTTTGAATATGGACAGCTTAGTAGAAAAAGTCGCCGTTAGTTTTTGTGACAACATCGAAATAAGACCACTATTAGAGAGGGGGGTCTCTTATCGAATCATTACCTTAGGCAAAAATGAGAACGTAGAAAGCCTTAACGTCATTTCTCTAGCTAAGTGCTCTAATTGAATGCTTAGCAGTCGAATGGATAAAAGCCAATACGAGTTGTTCAATGTACTAAATGACACTATTTTATTAAGGTTTGACCGCCTTACGCCTTGGGAAAAAAACTTTATCACGGACCTACACCACAAAGCTTTAACTAAGCAGCTCATTTCAACGAAACAAGAACAACTTGTCTTAAAAATTTCAATGAAAGCCTACAAATCAAAGAAGAAAATCGAACATTCCAACTTTTAATTTAAGCCTGTATATACCTAATCGGTTGTTGCTTTCGCATTTGGCTTGGAAAAGAAAATTGCTGGCTGTTGGAAGTCATCAAAATCCATTTCATGAGACTCTGTTGAGTTCTTGTCTTTTTCTCAAATTGAACTTCAAGGTCTGTTTTTCTCTGAATCTGCTTAACACGGCTAAATATCCTATTTTGCGAAGAGACCTCGCAACCCCGGAAGTAGAGAAAATCACTCGATCTTAGTTTGTTATCAAGAATGGCTCAGTTAAGTAACGCAAGCTACATCCAACTACTATCAATCTCTAGTTTGGTTTTGATCCGCCAAATCTCTTCAAGCCGAAAGGAAATGTCGGATAGACGGCACCTGTTACCAGGTGCCACCCTCCTCAGAACCGTACGTGCAACTTTCACTGCATACGGCTCAAGCCTCCACAAAGGCACAGTGAAGCACCCAGTAATTAAATCGTTATAGGACTAGAGCGAGACCAAAAGTTGATCGCAACATTAGCTCTTCGTGTTAATTACCTTTGCGATACGCACTTGAAGCTTTAATACCTCGCCAATGAGCACTCAGTAATTGAGAGACCACGGTTCGTTGTAAGAAGATGCACTAATTTCATTCGAAATCATCATTTGCTTTCTCTAACCTCCTTTACCTGCATACCTATCGGCCACCTTCACAGGTAGCTTTCCCATAGGGAGGTATACAGGCTTACCCTGTTCCGTATGTCGCGTAAAAATGTCAACTTAGATAAT
>NZ_JBFRTD010000048.1:0-12118 GCF_041473955.1 Vibrio sp. 10N.222.54.E6
TTCATGGGGCGGATACGTTTAACCAGTCCTCCTTTTTGGTCATATCAAGGAGAAAGAAGCCGGACTCATTGAGTTCGGCTTTTTGTAGCCATACTATTAAGTATTTACAATATTAATTAAGTCGAGATTGGACTTGAGACCAAAATTGGTCAGCTACTAGGACAAACTGTGCACGGTTCTGATCCAAGTATGCTAGAAAGTCCTTATCATTGACATCTTCATTTACAGCACTAACTACTAGTTCTTGAGTTAGACTTTCTACTATTAACTTAATTTCAGTATCCGTATCTAGCATTAATATTAGTCGGCTTCGCAGAGAGTATACTTTCATTTGTAGAAGATCAAACTGACCATCCTCAAAGCTATTGTTGTTGAAACAAGACTTTATATGAGTACATACACCAATGAAGTCTGATGCTGTTTCTCTAAATTCTTTTAACCATTCATAACGTAGCTCTGAAAGCTTAGACTTGTTCTGAGACTCTTGATTTTTACGAGTAATATAAACAACAGCAGCAGAAGTAAAAATACTACCAATACCTATTAGAGCAGTGATAATTATGGAAGGGTAATGTGGGCTAATTGAAACTAAAAATTCAGATGCCCCTGCATCAATTGGAGCATTTGCAATTACTACTTTTTCGATCAAATCTGACATAAATATCTAACTCTTAACATTGAAGTGGCGGCCTAACTATATTATTCGTTATAGCAGTTTAATTTTTCAGCATGCTTGTATGAAGAAGCTCTCAAGCCATCTACTGGATTGACATAGCTATTGTTCTTTAAGTGATTCATGACATAATTTATTATATTTTCACGAAATTGGATCTTTGAATCGAGCAACCCAAAGCGTTTATGGTGTTTCCACATGCATCTCTTATAGTTTTCATATTGCTTCTCTGTGACTTTCTTCTTACCTATATAATGTTGACCACGATCCATAATTACTGGTTCATTATACTTATGGTCTATCAGCCAGCGATCTGCCTCGCACATGTGTATCGAATCTCTAATAGTTTGACTGAGGAGAAAACGCTCAATTAATTTGGTAATAAGTAAATCTCTCAGAGTGAGTAAAATGGGCGCTATGATATATAGCCCAATACCCGAAAGAATTAGTTTGGTTATTGCAGTCCATGAAACATCGAGGATTTCCATAAGATCTCTTACAAAAAAGGGGCAGTTTCTAGATTTTAATGCAAAAGCTTCCAATCTAGTTCTTTGTGAAAGCGATTATACGAGATTTTTATATTGTTTAACAATTACTTATGGCTAGAAAACTAGCTGAATCCTAAATGCTTCATAACTATATGTGTGAAGCTAGCGCGCAAGCTTGCAACTAGAGCAGGGTTGTATGAGTGCTGATAGCTAGGTCGAATTTACCCCCGTGATACAACCCGGGGATTCACAACGAACAGCATTAGAAGAATGGATAACTTTTAGTAGGGAAAAAGCTCATGAACAGGATGCGAATGAGTAAAAGGTCTACCAAATAATGGGGCAAAAACAAGTTACAGCTACCCGCCATAGCTGCTTAGAACGTGCTTTGAAAACCAACGACCGTCTGAATTTTACTTATCCGAAGACGACGTTAAGTACCGTTTCCTCTGATTTAACGCCGTCATCACCAGTTACTTTTAGAACGATTGATTAAAGGGGTAACACCCAAGCGAAAGCGGCTAGGGGGGGGAATTCTGCACTGAAGTAACCGACACCATTTTCCACATACAGCGTCTGTTGTTGGACGCCTTCAATATGTTCTTGGAGCGTATAGCTTCCGTCAGCGATGCCTAGTTTTTGAATAACCTCTGCCGTCACCTTCAACTGAATGTGGTCTGTTTTTCTTTGGCTGAAGTTAGCCGCGGCGATAACCAGTTCTTGGTTATCAAAACGCAAGAAAGCATAAACAGAATCACTTAGCTGATTGGATTGGTGTAAGTCTTGGTACGCTCCGGTCATCGATGAATGGTTCAATGAAAACGTCATCACTTGTTGGTAGAAGAGTCTGAGCTGCTTTTCGTCATCGTTGAGCTGCCCGCCATCGAACTTTCCTCCGTTCATCCATTTTTGATGTTGAGGAACACCGATGTAGTCAAATATAGACGTGCGAGAAGGTTGCCCAAAGCCTGCGTTCTCCGCGCCCGATTCGCCTACTTCTTGCCCGAAGTAAATCATGGTGGGAGAGCTACTTAATAGCGCACTGACTAACATGGCAGGTTTGGCAATGTGTGGGTTACCAACAAAATCAGGAGACGCGACACGCTGCTCATCGTGGTTGTCTAAGAAGTGCATCATGTGATGTTCGATGTCCATCATTTGATGCTGGATCTCAGGGATGACTGCCGTTGAAGCCTTACCTTGCATGACTGCTTTTAGGCCGTCGTAAAGATCGACTTTGTCATACAGATAGTCCATTTTACCCATGCGAATGTAATCACGATAAAGGTCCGGTTGGTACACTTCCGCCATCAAAAAGGCGTCTTGATTCTTTACTTTGATTGATGAATTGAGATAGCTCCAGAATTCGACCGGTACCATTTCTGCCATATCGTAGCGAAATCCATCGACGCCTTTTTCTAACCAATATAATGCGATGTCTCGAAACTTAACCCATGAATCCGGCACATCAACTTGCTGCCAGAAATGGTAGTGGGCGAGGTGATCATGCATCGCATAATCATTCGGTAGTTCAGGGAAGTCTTTTGAACCGTCTGGTCGCACGCCATAGTTAATTTTTACGGTTTCATACCAATCATCGAAGTTTGGTTTGCTCAAACGCGATCCGTTACCTGTCCATTTGGCTGGGGATTCAAGAAACGGTGAGGCTAAATTCGGATGTTGTTCGCCTCCAAGAGGAATGAACGCAGGTTCGATCTCGGGCAGTTCAAATGCGCTGTCAGGAATGTAATAGAAGTTATTGTTGCGATGATACTCAACCGTCGTGTCATCTTGATCACCAAAGTCACGTACGCCCTCTGGGTTATTCAAGCCTTGGTAATTACGGGCAATGTGGTTAGGGACGATATCAATGATGACTTTCAAACCATTGTCATGGCTTCTTTTGATCAAGGCTTCGAATTCCTGTAAACGCTGCGCTGGGTTGTCAGCAAGATCTGGGTTTACGGAGTAGTAATCTTTGACGGCATAAGGTGAGCCAGCCCGTCCTTTTACAACGCTTGGATGATCGTCTGAGATGCTGATGTGCTTGTAGTCGTTGATCACAGCATGATGTGGTACTCCGGTGTACCAAATATGAGTGATGCCGAGTTCTCTAATTTCTGTCAGCGCTTTATTGGTGAAGTCACTGAACTTGCCCACGCCATTTTGTTCAATGGTTCCCCAAGGTGTGTTCTGTGTATTCTGATTGCCGAACAAACGGGTAAAAACTTGATAGATTGAATGTTTCTTGTTGTACATACTTATATTCCATCTCGAGAAGTGGAGGTGTAGGGCTTTGTCGTTGAAGCTGTGCTAGACGTTATGTTTGATATAGACGTTATATTTGATATAGAAGTTATCGTTAGGAGGCTAGCTTAATCAGAATGCGGCTTTATCCTCCTTGGGTAAGAAAATCGGGGCGTAGTTGCTGTGGTATGTGAGCGGCTGCTCAAAAAAAGGGGAGGTTAATACCTCCCCTCGCTTTTCCCCAAAAAAACAGGCTCGTCTGTGATGATTATGTGAATGTGAAGCTTATTGTTTCGTCACAGATACCACGGCTTTTTCTGCGCTGTCATTGAGTTGATGAATCGCATTCAGTGTGAATGTGTAGTTGCCGGCTTCGGTTACATTCAACTTACAGTCGCCTTCGCTGCCAATGTTGATCGAGCCTTTAGCTAAGTCGACGGAGTGACAGCCAATATCCAAGACACCCCAAGTAGAACCGCCAAACTTGAAGCCATATTCACCCACAGCCAAAGCGCCACTGACAGAGTAAACGCCGTTACCAACGAAGCTCATCGCCCAAGCGTCCGTCGGGTTCCATCCGTTCATTGCACCACGTACATAGACGGTCGTTTTGCCATATGGCGGAATCTTAGATACGTCCTTTTGTGAGTTATCAACCGATAACCCAGCACCTTGTGATGCGCCTTGAGTTTGCACAAATACCGCGGTGGTCAATGGCGGAACGGTGAAGGTCTCAGCGGAAAAGGTGGCGCCTTTCACGATGTCATCGGCAGAGTTCTGCTGAATGGTATGGAGTGTAAAGCCCGTCGCTCCCGTGATCTTGAATGATTGAGATTTACTCGTTGAGTTTATGACAACCACAATGGCATCAGCGGTTGGATCTAGGTCTTTGCCTGTGGAGATTCCGTCATCAATAGACATCACGATCAGGCCTTCGATTTGATCTTTGCCCACATTGCGGAAGTCGACACGCTTCATGACTTCTTCTGCTGTGTCTAAGCGGAACAGTTCACTTGAGCTGCGGATTTTTAACAGCTCTAGGAATTGCTGCTTGGTGAGGTCAATGTCTTCTTTTACTGGTTTAGCTGTGCTGTCGGCAATGATAGTTTTGATGAGTTCCCAGTTGGCACCATCTTTGTCTTCACGAGGTAAGCCAACATTCCAGTTATTGCCAGTACCATCAAACATCACACGGTTGTACCAATCGCCAGAGTCGTAAGAATCACGCTGCATCGATTTAGAACGTAACAGTTCAGAACCCATGTGTATGAACGGGATGCCTTGACCCAACATGACGGTCGAGAGCGATACCGACTGCATACGAGCACGTTCTGCAGAGCTTGTACCTTCGGCGATTTTGTAAGCGTTGTTATCCCAAAGAGTTTGGTTATCGTGCTTGGAAACGTAAGAGATGTTCTCTGACGGCATTTTGGTGTAGCCGGCAGGTGCGCCGTTGTAGTCGACGTTTTTGCCCAGTTTGGTATCGCCTTTGTAATCCAGTAATACGTATTCGGCTAAGTTACCGGCCATGCCTAAACGCACAAGATCTTGGTTGTGTAAACGACCGTTGACTGAATCTTGATCAACTTTGGTTTCTTCGTTGGCAAACGCGGCGTTACCGAAGCCTTGGTTAAATCGAAGTGGGTGCTTACCTTCAGAATCGACACCACCATCAAATGGGCTACCGCCGCGTACTGCATCACGCAAACGGTCAGAGAAGGTGCCAATTTCGGTGCCTGCCATATTGATCTGGTTGGCTTGTTCGAAGCGAGCGTTGTTTGCTACTTCGCCAAAGTCCCAACCTTCGCCATAGAACAGGGTATTTGGGTCGATCTTGCGCACTTCTTTCAATGCTTCAACCATTACGCTTTTTGGCTGGTGGCCCATTAAGTCAAAACGAAAACCATCAACCTTATAGTCGTCAGCCCATACCTTGAGTGAGTCGACCATCAACTTACCCATCATTAGGTTTTCAGTTGCGGTGTTATCACAACACGTTGAGCTTTCCACGCCACCAGTGTTCACATTCAGGCGGTGATAATACCCAGGGACGATCTTATCCAGTACGGACTTATCGTTCACGCCAGACGCATTGGTATGGTTATAAACCACGTCCATGATCAGTTTAAGATCCATTTCGTGCGCAGCTTTAACCATTTGACGGAATTCTAGAATACGTTTTGAACCGTTAGGATCTGTCGCGTAACTTCCCTCTGGAACGGTGTAATGAAATGGGTCGTAGCCCCAGTTGAAACTATCTAGCATACGCAGATCGTTCATTAGAGCTTGGGCATCGCCTGTTGAAGAGTTATAGCTGTTGAGTACGGTTTCGATGGTTTTGTTTTCATCTTCGGTGCCGCATAAAGTCGCCGTTGGTTTTACGTTACAGAGTTTGCCAACGGTGTCGGTGATATCCACGCGGCTCGCGTCATCTTCATTGATGGTAGCGATATCGAATGCAGGTAAGATATGAAGCGTAGTTAAACCGGCATCTTTCAGAGCTTTCAAGTGTTTTACTGACTCACGATCGGCTTCTGTTAGCGCTAGGTACTTGCCGTTTAAGCTTGCTGTACCTAACTTATCACTGAAGCTAAAGTCACGAAGGTGTGATTCGTACAGTACGTGGTCTTCGTCTTTCTTCACGGTTGGGCGCTTATATCCAGCCCAACCTTGTGGCATCAGTGCTGCTTCATCAAGGTCAATCACTTGTGAGTATGCTGAATTCTTCGACAAGCCGAGTGAGTATGGGTCGGTCACAAGGCGAGTTTCGATATTACCAGTGGTTGGGTGGTAGACCTTCACTTGGTAACGGTAATAACTATTCACGGCGTTAGAAATTGAATCCGTTGCCCAAATGCCTGTTTCCAAGCTTTCCGTCATTGGGATCACTTTTGAACTTTGTCGGTCTTCGCTGTAGAGGACGAGTTCAACATCTTGCGCGGTAGGAGCCCAAAGTTTGAAGGTCGTCGTGCTGCCTTCCACAATCGCCCCCAGTGTTTCTCCGATTGCGTTACCCGTCTCTTTGTTGGCAAATACAGCATCAAGTACGCCGGGCTTTTGAACTTCAGTTGAAGAGATAACGTCGCCATTCACATTATACGCAACAACAATGATTTGAGATTTCAAGATGGTGCGCAGCGTGCTGGCGTCAACATCAATTGATAAAGCGGGTAGGCTTGCTAGATGACGGAAGCGTTCTTTTAATGCAGAGGATAGCTTGCCATCTTTTTTGAGTTCAACGGCCTGCCCACCGGCGATCGCCTTATCATCGTTTATCGTGATGCTGTTATCGAGTGCGTAGAACAACTTGAGAGAATCGGCACCGTCTGCAGCTTCCCAAGCGATTGTGTTTGAGTCCAACCAATGTGCCTTCTGGCCATCAATCTTAACTGGGCGTTCTGAAATCGGTTCGTAGTACAGCGCGCTGCTGCCATGGAAACCGAATACAGATTGAGATTGACTCAGTTTGGTGAGATCAATTTTCGAGTTGGCGCTGCCAAACGCCTTATCGCCGCCATTATGCAAGATGAAGTTCATGCACTTATGAGGGTCGGATGCATCTGGGTCGACTTTCAACACGTAGTAGGCGCCATAGGTATCATTGATGCCCTTGAATTCATAAGGTACATCCCAGTCAGTCCCATTGTTACCTAATCCCATGCCGACTAAGTCAGTGCTCGTACAACCTTCACCATTCCAAAGGTGAAGCCCCCAGCCGTCGTAGGTCGAGCCAGAAGCGCGAGCCGCTGCAACATCTCGTTTGTAATAAATAACAACTTCGTTTTCAGCGGCTTTATATAGACTATTGCTGTCAGAGTTTGTTTTGCTAGTGTCGCTTCCACAGCCTGCTACCAAGGTCGCGGTGACGAGAGGCAATATCGCCTTGGCTAAAGCTGAACGTTTGAAGTTGTTTGTTTGCGCAATATTGAAGCTCTTTGTTTTTGCAATCTTCAAGGTACTTTGTAGAATCTCGTGTTTATTGGTATTTATTTCGTTCACGTTTTGATATCCATATTTTTTACGAAGATGAATATCCTAGGCTTAACGATGCTCCACTATTTGTGACGCTTATGTATTAAGTTATTTTTAATCCGTAAAAATAGGAAACCTAGTGTCGATATCACGGATTGTGGTGGTTAACGCGCTTTTTTATTGGTTCAATAGCTCATAAAATACAGTTGGTTAGCCATAGGCGTAGAAGATAGGAGTAGTCGCTAGGGGTGATAACTACGCCTTATTTATGTGAGCTTAGTGGCACTTCACTCGCTGGTTGTTTTTCCTATCAAAAAAAGTTTGTACTCATTCGCCTCAAATAGCCTTAGTGAGTCTTTAATGTGGAATGGTGACGCTATGTTGTTCATTATCCAAAGGAGTTGATGTTGTCTTCATCTATTCAAATCGCTATTACTTATCTGGTATTGGTAGCGGTATCTGCGTTGTTTTCAGAAAGTTCAAAAGCGCTCTTGGTGTGGTATTTAGTTATCGGAATAGTGACGTTTTTTGTGTACGCGAAGGACAAGAGAGCGGCAATCAATGGTAATTGGCGTGTACCAGAGAAAACTCTGCATGTTTTTTCTGTTGCTGGTGGTTGGTTAGGTGCGTTAATTGCTCAAGATAAACTGCGTCATAAAACGCAGAAGCAACCATTTAGATTTGTATTTTTCGTGACGGCGTCACTTAACGTTGTGGCTTTTGTCTGGACGTTAACGCCGAGTGGGCAGGCGACATTTGGTCAATGGCTAAGCGAGATTATTAAGCTCTTTTAAAGAAACGGATGGTTAGCACCGGTGTACTAACCATCAATAGATAAAGTAAGTCGATTAGATCATCGGAATCGTTGAGGCTAGAAGTAAGCCTGCCATACCGTAGTTGAAGCTCTTGATGCGTACTGGTGTTGTTAACCAGTGTTGCAGTTGTTTGCCTGCTGCCGTCCAGAATGTCACTGATGGCAAGTTGGCTAGTGTGAATATACTGGCGATGATCGCGAGCTCCCACCATGAACTACCACTGCTGTACACTGAAATTGCCGTCAGCGCCATTGACCAACCTTTCGGGTTCACCCACTGAAAACTTGCCGCACCAATGAAGGTCATTGGTTTAAAAGCCTCAGTACTTTTCGCTTTACCGCTCAATGCTATCTTAATCGCAAGGTACACGAGGTAAGCAAGACTCAGGTATTTCAAGATTTGGTGAGAGACCGGATAGGCGTTAAAAATCCCCATTAAGCCGAAGCCAACCAATAGCAACATGGCTGCAAACCCCAGAGCAATGCCCAGCATGTGCGGAATGGTACGAGCAAAGCCAACATTGGCTCCTGATGTCATGAGCATGATGTTATTTGGACCTGGTGTGAAGGTCGAGACAAACGCAAACAAGGCAAGTGCGCTAAGTTGTTCTAAAGGCATTGTGATTCTCCAGCAGTAAAATGAACGAAGTGACTGACCGGTCATGACTTTCACGTGTTGAGAAACATAGTAGGTGGAAAGTGAGGCAATTATGTGCTTTTATTTCCTCAATTATCACTTAATGCACAATAATAAGTACTTATGGATAGATTTGACGAAAGGATATTGCAAGAGCTTAAATTGGACGGCAGAATCTCCAACATTGAGCTTTCAGAACGTATAGGATTGTCGGCTTCAGCGACCTTAAGGCGAGTACAGGATCTCGAGCGTAAAGGGATCATTCAAGGTTACCGCGCGGTTCTGGATAATGGCCTGATGGGCGTTGGCTTTATTGCTTATGTTTCGATTGGCTTGTCGAGCCACAGCAAAGCGGCTCAGCTAGAGTTTGAACAGCACGTCAGTATGGAGAAAGAGGTGGTGGAGTGTCACAACATTACTGGTGCTAACGAGTACTTGCTTAGAGTTGAGACCAAAGATCTACCGGGCTATAAGAAGTTTCATGCCGATGTGCTTGGGGAATGTGCTCAGGTTCAATCCATTACGACCATGGTTGTTATGGATACACCCAAAGATGAACGTTAGTCGAGTTTTATTGTAGGAGAGGCGCAGTGCCAAATACTAATCAGTTGTTATTGTTCTTAGATGTGGTTCAACAAGGGTCGTTTACCAAAGCGGCAACCTTACACGATATGGACAACTCATCGCTCTCTAAACAGATCAAAAAGCTGGAGCAAGATTTAGGTGTTCAGTTACTCAACCGTTCTACGCGTTCGTTCTCGTTGACGTCGGCAGGGGAAGATATTCTCGCGCAAACCTATGTACTGAAAGATACTATTAATCAGATTCAAGGCATTGCCGACTCGTACCAATCTGAACCCAAAGGTGTGTTACGAATTACGTCGCCGATCTATTTTGGTCAGCAATACTTACAACCTATTATTACTCAGTTCATGAGAAAGTATCCGGATGTTCAGATTGTGCTGTCACTAGACGACAAGATCGCGAATATTATTGCAGGGCAGTTTGATATCGCGTTTCGCTTCAGTAAGCTTGTTGAATCCAATTTGATTGCCAAGAAGATTGCCGACAGTAACTTCATGCTGGTTGCATCGAACGACTTTGTGAAAGAGCACGGTGAGCCAAAGACGCCACAAGATTTGCTCTCTTTACCTGCGGTTATCTATACCAATGGTGATATGACAGTCGATCACCTGCGGATCAGTGAAGAGCCGCATGGCAACACTTTCCAAAGCCTAACGATTCGCGGTAACTATAAGGTGAGTGATGTTCGCACCATGGTGTCTTGCGTGAAAGATGGCTTAGGTTATGGCTTCCTTGACCAATCAAACTTGTATGCCTCAATGAAAGAACTGGGCTTGGTTACGTTACTTCCTGATTATGCAATCTCGACGGTTGATACGGCTATTTATGCTGTGTATCCGCATCGTAAGCAGACCAAATTGGTGAAAGAGTTCATTACTATGGTTCAAGACTATATTGGCTCTCCGACCATTTGGGAAAAGATGCAGCAAGGTTAGTTGGAAAGTCTAGGCCATAAGCTGATAGATAAGATAGATAAGTAACGCCCCAAGACTTATAGAGAAAAAGCGAGCGGGATCACAGCATTAATGGAGTGCTGACGGATAGATACTCGTAGGCTTTTTATCATTATGTATTCCTGAGATACTGAACAAAATTCATGTTAGGGCGGAACGTTTTAATAACTGCGCTTTTCCCTGTCATTCAAACATACTGCTCGCTATAGGTTGATTGCTTTCCTGTGTAGGGTGCTATTAGCCGAGTTAGGACAAAATATTTTATGAGTACAATGGGAATCGCAATTGGTGCGACCGCTCTTTCGTTAATACTGATTGCTGTTTGGTTGGTCTCTTTGTCGCTAAGAAAAAAGCGCTTGGAACAAGAACGTAAAGCTCGCGCTGTCGCTTACCGAAAAGCGATTGAAAAAGCACGTATCCAAGAGCAAAAAGATCGTCAATTTAAGGCTGAAACAGGGCATGTGCCGTCGATTCTGTATTTGGCGAAAGAGGCCGAACGAGTCAATCTTAAGGAAGCTCTGTATTGGTACGATAAAGCTGCCCATTTAGACAATGTCAACGGCATGTACGGCATTGTGCGTCTGAGTATGAAGTGCAAAGAAGACCTAATTTTAAGAGAAAAGGCCAATTTTTGGCAGTTAGCGATATCAGCACTGGATAATGATCCGCTTGCAAAATTCGAGGTGGGTAAAGCACTCGTGTTTGGTCGCGGAGTTGAGAAAAACCTTCCGAAAGGCAGCGCCTATATTGAAGAGTCTGCAGCTAGTGGTAACACTGAAGCGATGCTTTTTATGGGGGATTGGTGCTTAGATAGAGAGAACCCAGATTATTCTCCAGAAAGCTCTTTCATGTGGTACAGAAAAGCGGCTGAAAAGAATAGTCTAGACGGAAAAATTAAATTGGGTATGAGCTATTTGAACGGTGTTGGTGTTGTCGCTAATCATCGTGAAGCGGTTTACTGGTTTGAAACGGCAGCTGAAAAAAACTGTGCAGAAGCGATGTTTAAAGCCGGTGAGGCGTGGATTGACCATGGTGAGCACGGCAATGCTATCGCGTATATCTGGTTATTCTTATCGGCTCATTTTGGCTATGCGGATGCTAGGTATTTGAGAGATAAAGTTGGTGGGGATCTTGGTGTTGATGCCGTTGTGGGATTACAGGCTCTGACTAAGCCAATAATGACCAAGTTGACGCAAGAAGCAATCACCAAGCACTCTATCGTTAAAGCGCTCAACAAGCTCTACAAACGCGATATCCCAGTACATAAGAAAGTGAAAGAAGCCTCTGACGAAGAAAGTGATGAGTTAGGTGTCGATAAGGCGGATTTGGATACCGAAGCTTCAAGTGCTCAAGGTTTAAATGCCAACAATCACCAACAGGCGGCTGAAAACCATGATGGTGACAAGGCAAGCGCGAATCGAGCATCACAAGATAAGCAAGCTAACTCTAATGGCGGTTCTTTGGACTTTAGCCAACCGGCAGTTGAGTCTAACTGGAAGAGCAATTAATAAACCGTGTTTATGAGTTATTACTTGTGTTCTGAACATGACTGAAACGAGTAGTTCTACAATTTAAAAAATCCAACGATGTTATATGATTGTAGATATTATAACTGACTGTATTAAGCCGCTAAGTCATACGGTAGGTATTATTGACTGCGGCGGGTAAAGCACTCAAACAAAAAAAAGGGAAGCATCTGCTTCCCTTTTTGTTTATGTACGATTTGCTTTTTAGAGCTTAGAGCTTAGA
>NZ_JBFRTD010000048.1:12874-45306 GCF_041473955.1 Vibrio sp. 10N.222.54.E6
AGAGCTTAGAGCTTAGAGCTCAGAACTGTTTAGGTTCAGAGCAGCTAAAGGTTTATTGCTCTTTGTTTTGCTCGGCTTTACATACAGCAGCAGTGAACACTACGTCTGTTGAGCTGTTAAGTGCTGTTTCAGCTGAATCTTGAATCACACCGATAATGAAACCAACCGCTACAACCTGCATCGCTACATCGTTTGAAATACCGAATAGGCCACACGCTAGCGGGATAAGCAGTAGTGAACCGCCAGCAACACCCGATGCGCCACATGCTGATACTGCAGCAACAAGGCTTAGTAGAATCGCAGTGAAGATATCAATCTCAATGCCCATAGTGTGTACAGCAGCAAGCGTTAACACAGTGATGGTGATTGCAGCACCCGCCATGTTGATCGTTGCGCCTAGAGGAATCGATACAGAGTAAGTATCTTCGTCTAGCTTTAGCTTCTTACAAAGGTTCATGTTCACTGGGATGTTTGCAGCGCTTGAACGAGTGAAGAATGCCGTTACACCAGATTCACGAATACATTGCAGTACAAGTGGGTATGGGTTTTGTTTTGTTTTAATAAATACAAGCAGTGGGTTAACCACAAGTGCGATGATTAGCATTGAGCTTAGTAGTACTGCTAGAAGTTGACCGTAGCTTGCCAGTGCATCGAAGCCTGTTGTTGCGAATGTTGCAGAAACAAGACCGAAGATACCGAATGGGGCAAGGCGAATAATGAAGCGAACAATGTGTGAAACACTGTGGCTTAGGTCTTCGAAAACCGCTTTGGTTGTTGCAGATGCGTGGTGCAGAGCAAGACCAAGACCGATGGCCCAAGCAAGAATACCGATGTAGTTCGCATTCATTAGTGCGCTAACTGGGTTGTCTACAAGCTTGAATAGAAGCGTATGAAGAACTTCTGCAATACCTTGAGGAGGGTTAGCACCTTCAGCGCCAGCAACCAGTGTCAAAGTGGTTGGGAACATGAAGCTCAGTACTACAGCAGTCAGTGCAGCAGAGAACGTACCAATCAGGTAAAGCACAATGATTGGACGCATATGAGTATGCTGACCTTTCTTTTGGTTTGCGATAGAAGCTGCAACAAGAATGAATACTAAAATTGGGGCAACAGCTTTCAGAGCACCAACAAACAGGCTACCTAATAGGCCTGCATCTTGAGCTGCTGAAGGAGAAACCATGGCGAGAACGACACCGAAAACAATACCAGCAAGGATCTGTAGAACGAGATTTCCACGAGCGATGCGGGCGAGCATGTTGTGATTTTGCATAAAATACCTGCAATTGTTAATTTATTATAGTGATGTATCTTTTTATGAAGTTGTACCAAATCCAACTATACACTAGCGGAATTGGCGGTCATATTAGCGGGATCTAAGAGGGTGTCTAGGGATAGTTTACTTTTAGGGTTATTGTTTGCGCTATGTGGTGTTTTTGGAGCTAAATGTTAAATAAATGTATTTTGATTGGGCTATAAATCTGCTGATTCTCATTTGATAGATTCAAAACACTGCAAATGTAGAAATGTAAACGGCTATAGGAAAGAACATTGTGTGCATAAATAACCACACCATTATCAAATTGAAACAAAAAGCCCCACGTGATTAACACGATGGGGCTCATTGTCTTAATTTAAAGTTATCTTAAGTTAGGTTATCTTCAATACAGCTTATAGCTGTTAACCTTAAACCTTAAACCTTAAACCTTAAACGTTAGTCAGACGCTTTTTTAAGATTGCGGCCTTCTGATTGTACGGTTTTGTACATCTTGGAAAGCTGCTTATTGCTGGCGCGTTGTTCCGCTAACGAGGCGCCATTTCGGGCTTGTTCTCGCAATAACTTTCGATAGTTAGCAAATCGTCGCTCAGACAATTCTCCACTTTCAATCGCCTTGCGTATCTTGCACCCCGGTTCTGATTCATGATGACAATCAGAGAATCAGCAATGTATGGCTAACTCTTCCACATCAGAAAAGGTTTCACTCACGCCTTCAGCGCAGTCAGCAAGTTGTAGCTCTCGCATTCCTGGAGTATCGAGCAGTAAGCCGCCCGATGTTAGCAAGTGGAGCGATCGTGATGTGGTTGTGTGTCGGCCTTTACTATCGTCTTCACGAATGCCACCTGTGGCTTGTTCAGCCTCACCAAGTAATGAGTTGACTAAGGTGGATTTACCCACACCGGATGAACCCATTAAAGCCACAGTCTTGCCCGTTTTACACCAAGGCGACAAAACTTGAGTTGAGTCTTGGTCTAGGCTATTCACCGCTTCGATCATCAGCATAGAATCTAAGCTTTGCACTTGTTGTACTTTGTCTTCGTAGTCATCACACAAGTCTTTCTTGGTGAGTACGATAACGGCTTCAACCTGTGCTTCATTGGCGAGCGCTAGGTAGCGTTCAATACGGCTTAGATTAAAGTCGTTATTTAACGAAACCACGATAAATACCGTGTCGATGTTAGCTGAGATATATTGTTCGGCGACACGGCTACCTGCAGCTTTACGGCTGAAGAGTGATTGACGGTCTAATAAACGGCCGAATTGCAGTTCAGAGTTCAAGATTACCCAGTCGCCAACCGTCATTGCGGGTTGGTTTTGATGGATAGGGAGAACGATTTCGCCTTGTTCTGACGCTAGTGTATAGCCGCTGCGATGGTGCGCGGTAATACGAGCAATGACGGATTGGTCATAGTCTTCGAGTGTCAGTTGTTGTTGGAATACAGGTTGCCATCCAAGTTGTTGAAGTGACATTGGATTAGAAAATGCGTTTTGTGAATTCATGTCTATTTACCCAGACGTGCGAGCTTTCTTTTCTTGTGAGAGCATTAAAGTCTTATCACTGCATTAAAGTCTTATCACTGCATTAAAGTCTTATGAGAGCATTAACTTCTTGTGAGCTCTCTTATTGTTGATGAGATCAAAAGAGTTAATGAGACCAAAAAGAGTTGCTGAGATTAAAAGCGTCGAGCGTCAAAAATGTTTTGAGTTTGGGTCGAATTCAAATAGATAGGACCCCGGATTGAGTCATGCTTTATAGGCATGCAGGAGTTGATCACTTACGATCAACAGTAAACCGGGTAAAAGTGTGCGGTCGTCAAAGAGTGACGATAAGTTGGTCGATCGGTATTTAAGTTGGATTAACCAAACAAGTTAACGCGTTACTTTTACTGCCAGTTTTAGTGTCTTCATTACAATCATCTTCTATTCTCCTTGGTTATTAATGTGGTCGGGCTTTGAATAAAAAGCGAGCTCAGTTTAGCAAAAAGCCACGATGGCGAGAAGTCATCGTGGCTTAAATTATTTCATCGATAGTGAATCTGATTAATGATGATCGTGATTCATCTTTTTCATGCCGCTCATCACTTTCTTCACTGGCGCATCAAAGGTCTGTGTTTCACCGTTTGCGAAGGTCAGTGTCATTTTGATTTGTTCACCTTCTTTTAGGCTACTTTTTAAGTCAAACAACATGATGTGTAAGCTACCTGGTTTAAGTACAGCTTTACCATTTGCAGGGATGGTGATCGCTTGAACTTGACGCATCTTCATTACGTCGCCATCAACGATAACATCATGAAGTTCAACCTTTCCTGCTGCTGGTGTTGTTGCAGAAACAATAGCGCGATCTTTATCGCTATGGTTCATCAGAGTCGTGAATACCGCGCTGTTCACTGCTGAAGGCGGGGTTGCGCGCGCGTACGCGTCATGAACCATAATGTCGCTATTCGCTTGAGCAAGAGGAGTGAGCAATAAGCCTGCTAGAGCAAGTGCTTTTAACTTCATGTTGTTGTCCTTAGTTTTTTGTTTTGGTCTGGGACCTGACTTTTTGTTCGAACTTTATTCGTTAAGTTCTTTATTTTTGTACACGTTGTTTCTCGTCGCTGATGACTTGGTACGTTAGCGCGTTAATGTGTTAATAGCTTCAACAATTGGCGCTGGCGTTAACGTATGCGGCACTTTGGTAATCAGCGTGCCATCGGGTTTTAAAAAATAGAAATATGAGCTGTGGTCTAGGGTGTATTCCAACTCTGAACCTTCAAGCTTGGTCTTTCTAAAAATAACACCGTAGTTGTGTGCAAGCGTTGTTGTCACATCTAACGGGCCACTTAATCCTTCCATCATTGGGTGGAAGTATTGTGCGTATTCGTATGAGGCTTCAGCGGCATCACGTTCTGGATCGAGAGAAACAAACATCGGGCGAATCTTGGCTTTTGCTTCATCAGAAATCTGGTTAAGTGCTCCGGCTAACATTGCTAGAGAAGTAGGGCACACATCTGGGCAACGTGTGAAACCAAAATAAACGATACGAATTCTGTCATCGGTTTGGTCAAAGATTTCAGTTGGCTGGTTATCTTTGCCGAAAAGGGTTGTTGCGGAGAATTGTTGTTTTGCCGCGTGTTGTTTTTGAGCTTCGTTTTGCCCATCAAGATAACTTTTAACGCCAAAGCCAAGGACAAAAGCGACAACCAATGCTAACGACCAATTTCTACTCATCTTGCCATCCTTATTGCCGGATTTACAGTATCGACACCATCAGTGAGCTCACCGATCCATGTCATCTTGTCTAAAGTACATACAGGTAAAATCACATCACCTTCATAGGTATTATTGCCAATGTTTTTTAATTGAAAACGTGCCGAGCCCATTTCCATCTCTAAACCTGTAAGCGACAGCATTAATGTGTCAGAGGCTGCGCCTTCCCACACTACTTTGATTTTGGTGGGAGCCAGAGGTTGAGCCGTCTCGCGATCAAGTGTCATCGTAACTGTATTTTGCTCACACGATGTGGTGGAAAGTATGCAGTAATCATCTAAGTTAATCTCAGCAGAGGCTCGCTCCATCGCTGATTCAAATTGCTGAATAGCTTGCGGTCCATAAAAGCCTGCCACGAGAGCGATCCCAAGAGCAGCAACCTTTAATGCAGAGTGCATGTCGTGTTCTCATCTAATTTTATAAGAGCGGCGATGTTATCATATCCCTCAATATGTGCTTGTATCAAAAAGTAATTTTGTGCGTATGGTAGAACTAAAAAAGCGAAGCCATTGGCTTCGCTTTTGTCTGTGTCATAGGTTCATGAGCTTAGTCTTTCTAAGTTCTATCCGTTCTGAATACGCTTGAGAATGGATAGAATGATCAGCCCGCGTTGCGCTCTGCAAACTTCTCTAACCCAAGGACCAGAGCAATCGCTACAAGCATCATCACAATAGCCATTACTAGCTGTGAAGGTTGAGAAGTGACGGCTTCAAAATCGAACGGTGACAAGTTTTCTTGAATCAGAGGAACTTGCTCACCTTTAGAGTTTGTACGCCAGCTGATCGTTTCTTTCCACGGCCAAATCTTCGGCAGTGTACCGATCATCAAACCAGTCAAGAATACTAATGTGAAGTCGCGGAATGAGCGTAGTAACCAAGAAAGTACGTGAGAGAAAGTCAGCAGGCCAATCACACAGCCACTAAGGAATAGGGCAAGTACATCGACCTGAAATTCTTTAACGGCACCAAGTACCGGGCCGTACATACCAATTAATAGCAGAATGAAGCTCCCTGAGATACCTGGCAAAATCATCGCACAGATTGCAATCGCACCTGCAATGAGAATATTGATACTGGTAGGTTCCATTTGCAGCGGCTTAAGCACGGTAATGCTGTAAGCGAAGGCGACACCAAGCAGCAAAAATACGAATCGAATCATATCGCGCTTTTCTACTTGTTTAAGAATATGGAAAACCGACACCAAGATAAGGCCAAAGAAGAAAGACCATAGTGGAACTGGGTGGGTGACTAATAACCAAGAAATCAGTTTTGCAAATGTCGCAATGCTCGTGAATACGCCTGCGAACAGTGAAATTAGGAAAAAACCATTGATGTGGCTAAACGCGGCTTTGAAACCTTCACGCTTCCATAGTCCAAGTACGCTAGGGTTAATTCTTCGAATGCTTTCTAGTAGCGTATCGTAGATACCAGTGATGAATGCGATGGTTCCGCCCGACACGCCAGGTACAACGTCGGCTGCGCCCATTGCCATGCCTTTGAAAAAAGTACTTAAGTAGTTCATTGCTTCATAGAGTTGAGAGTGATTTTGTGCAGTATACAAACTTTAGTGTAAAAAAAGTATGAATATACCTTTGGCGAGGTGCTTTATTACCTCTTTAATTGTAAGGCAATACGTTGATGTGAACATCTGCCTTACATTTAAAATACAACTGCTTGGCGTCTTATTATTATCGGCTTCAGTGAAACTTGTTTTCTATCGATATTGCATCTTGGTTGCATTATGCAAATGCACTTTGCAATTCGCATCATGAATTAGAGGTTTTTATGCGATGCAGGGCGTATAAAACGGCTGAATTAAAGTTGGCACGCTAACTGCATTATATACATTGACCCTTCTTAAGCCGAGGGTCACCTAGCCAACTGACGTTGTTAGTGAACTTATGATTTGTTCACAAATATATAGAGCCAATCGCGATTATTGCGGTTGGCTATTTTTTTGTCTGTCGTTTGGCTCTTTATGATCAGTTATCTGCTATTAACCCCATGCTCCAAACGAAAAAAAAGCCAGTCACCATAGGTAACTAGCTTAAGCTTTTCTCGAATTAATCTCGAATTAATCTCGAATTAATCTCGAATTAATCTCGAATCGTTTAGTACCCCATCAACTGCAGTAAATTCTCCGCTGTGCTGATCGCTTCTTTGCGGTTAGCAATGTTTAGTTTTTGGTAAAGGTTACGGATGTGAGTCTTGATGGTGGTACCTGCTACATCGAGTTCTTGAGCTATCTGCTCGTTACTGAATCCTGAATAGATCAAACCAAGTACTTGCCATTCACGCTGGGTGAGTGGGCTCGTGCGCACAAGTTCAGGAATGTTTGGGTGATTGACTAAGTTTTCAACAAAGTCTTCATCAAAGTGAACCGAGCGGCTGCGTTGGGTGGTCGAGATATCTTTCATGATCTGTTGAGCGCGATGGCGTTCTAAGTCACCTAAGCCAGGCTTGTTACTCAACTTATCCAAGATATGTCCGATAGTCCCGCCGTCTACTAAGAAGTTGCCGACCATACCGGTTTGGTTAGTCATATGAAGCGCTTCTTCAAGTAGCACGCGTGCGCTGTCTTCATCGTTAATTTGTGTACGTAACACGGCTTCAACGATCAAGTTTCGGTTGGTGTCTGTAATCAGATGTGAACGCTGAGCTTCACTCTTAAGGAAAGTCAGCGCTTCTTCCGCTTCTTCATACTGCTCAAGAATGATGTGAGCGCGAACGATGTTTCTCCATTGCAGTTGGCAGAAGTGGTTGCTTGCCGATTCAGGTCGAACAGCCACATTCAACCAATCACGTATCGCCTCTTTATTGCCTTTTACTTGCCAAAAAAGAATCAAAGAAAGAGAAGCGTTCGCCGTCCAGTCCACGTGGTAAGTCGATTGACGCAATAGGTGCTGAATTTGGTCGATAAACTTAGATGCTTTATCAATTTCACCGCGACTCAGTGAAATACGAGCCAGCATTGAATAGCTGTGAAGGTGCTTACTTGGCGAATGGTGACCAAGGATATCCAAGCCTTTGTAACAGCACTCTTCCGCTTCATCTAATCGGTTCCAACACCAGAATATTTGAGCTCTAACACGCAGTAAGAATTCATGCAGAGGCACGTATTTTAGCTGGTGTTCTTCGATCAATTTGAACGCACTGTCTTGCAGCTCGAATGCCGCTTGAACGTAACCCTGTGCAATTAAGATCTCGCTCTGTTGTAGAATCGCCCAAAGCGCTTGGTGGTAAACTTGGTACTGGCGTGCAAGTTTTTCTGTTTGCTGCATCATTGGCAGTGCACGGCTCAAGTTGCCCATTACGTGATTGACTTCACCAACAACAGACGTGGCGACAATTCGGCTACGATAAACGGTGGTGTTCAGCTGACTTAGCGAAAGCTCTGCCAATTCCAAGGCTTTTTCAGGTTCATTACTGTTGATCGCAACTTGCGCGCGTAGGGCGTTGTATTGCCCTTGCTGTTGAGTGTCGAGTTCAATATTTCGAGCTTGATATTGTGTTTCAGCCTCTTCCAATAATGTCCCTACTTGTTCGTAGCGGTGCTGACTTTGTGCTAGCCAAGCTCGTAACATGGACAGTTTAGGGTCGCTGTAAAGTTGATCCGTAGTCAGTTGCTTGATCGCCATCTCTAACGAGGAAAGTTCGCCTTGGTTGAACATCGGCCAGCCGTGGTCTGTCAGTATTTGAATGATCAGCTCTGGGTCTTCAGCGCGCTGTGCATGGCGCAGTGCTTGGTGTGGTGTGTCTTGTTTAATCCACGCCTTCGCGGCACTTCGGTGCAATTCTGCTTCTTGTTGAGGGATTCGAGCTTGACGCTCATGTGCCAAAAATTCACCAAACAGGTTATGGAAACGATACCAGTTCTTTTCGCCTTCAAGCGGGTAGATGAATAAACCGAATCGATTTAATGATTCGATCATACCCAGTGCGTCTTCACGTTGTGTTAGCGCACAAACCAGTTCGTCGTTGAAGTGGTCAAGCACTGAACACTGCATCAAGAACTGTCGAGTTTCTTTGTCTAACAGGTCGAAAACCTCTTCAACCAAGTAGTCCCAAAGATGGGCTTGATTAAAGTGGGAGAAGGACTCAGCAGACTGCGCAAGCGTACGTTTTTGATGTTGGGCTTGCAGCGCAATAAGTTGAAGTGCAGAAGGCCAACCCTCTACATAGGTACAAATACTGTCTGCCGTTGTGTCATCAATACCATCGGCAACACGCTGATTAAAAAAGCGCGTCGTCTCTTCGGTATCAAAAGCCAGCGAGTCATTACCTAATTCGATCATTAAGTCTCGAACGCGCAGGTTTGCCGTACCTAGGGGTGGTGTACCCCGACTGGTTACAACCAGCGTAAGATTGTCGGGCATGTGTTTGAGGAAAAAGCGCATTGCTTCTTGAATGTCATCATTGTTGACTAAATGGTAGTCGTCTAAAACAAGAAAACATTCATGATGATAGTCCGACATCTCGGCGAATACTTCGCTCAATAAAGAATGCAGCGATGAAAACTGTCGTTTCTCTGCCAGTTTTTGGGCATTGGGACAGGAGTTTTGAGTCGCTTTATTGAGTGATTGGAGTAGGTAGTTGATAAAACGGAAGGCATCGTTGTCACTATCATCGATGCTGTACCAACCCACATTCGGCTTATCTAATAGCCACTGTGCAGCCATAGTGGTCTTGCCATAGCCCGCAGGAGAGCGGAACAATACAAGCTTATAGCAATCTGCGTTCTGGAGCAGATCGAGAACCCTAGGTCGTAGGATTGCATTATGTAAGCGGCCGGGACGAGTCAGTTTCGAAGGGATCCACATGTCGAAGTTTTTCACCTATTCCGTGGCCTATGTTCTGGGGATTCTAA
The DNA here is from genome assembly GCF_041473955.1 of Vibrio sp. 10N.222.54.E6. NCBI lineage: Bacteria > Pseudomonadati > Pseudomonadota > Gammaproteobacteria > Vibrionales > Vibrionaceae > Vibrio > Vibrio sp. 10N.222.54.E6. Next base: position 22,266 of record NZ_JBFRTD010000048.1, read on the forward strand.
AACCGTAAAAGAGTTGCCCAATCACATCTGCCTAATTACTTAAGTCTGTGCTTATGTTACGTGAAGAAAAATGGCACCGACTATGATTCTCCTCAGAAACCTTGCGGTCTTGCATGTTTTTAGCTTTCTACGCCCTTAATTTGTGACTTTGCTCACATTACGTGGTGGTTTGTGAATGTGACTTTGTTCGGTCTTACACTGAGATTTATGTAAAAGATGAGATATGGAAAATAATTTCGTGATCTCAAACTCAGATTTGCTAATCAGTTTATTCCGGTTAAATAAAACTCACATCAATTAACGTTAAGTTATCGAACGGGAGCTTGTGATCTTAGTCACTCCAACTTTTTGTTCGAAGTTAGAACATGAGAGTCAGATCACTAACCTTACATCGGTACGCCCCCTACGCCCTCTCATCTACTCCTAGTTAGTCGTATTAACGGGAGGATGTTTAGTTAATGGTGACCATGCACGATATGTCACAGATGAATTAGAACTATTAAAAGCGAGATTTCTGAAATGAAACCAACTCAGCAAAAAACTTTCGATAAAGTGTCGTTCCAAGAAAGCGTTAAAAAGCATTTATCTGCAACTTACGCAACAACGATTGAAAACGCAGATAGCCGCGCATGGTACCTAGCAATGGGGCGTGCGCTAGCAGAATTGACAACATTTGATCTGCTAGAAACTGAAAATGATGAAAAAATCAAAAACGCGAAGAGCGTTAACTACCTTTCATTAGAGTTTTTGATTGGTCGTCTAACAGGTAACAACCTGATCAGCATGGGTCTGTACGAACAGATTACTCATGCAATGGAAGAGCTAGGCCAAAACCTAACTGACCTTCTAGAAGAAGAACGCGACCCATCGCTAGGTAATGGTGGTCTTGGTCGTCTTGCTGCTTGTTTTATGGATTCTTGTGCTGCACAAGAGTACCCAACAGTAGGCTACGGTCTTCACTACGAATACGGCCTATTCAAACAGTCTTTCCAAGATGGTCGTCAACAAGAAGCACCAGACGCATGGCGTGGTGTTGAAGGTTACCCATGGGAAGTCGCTCGTCCAGAGCTAGCACAACACATTGGTTTTTACGGTCATGTAGAAGTTGAATTCATCGACGGTAAAGAAGTTCGTACTTGGGTTCCAGGTATGGAAGTAAAAGCAATGCCTTGGGATCTACCAATCGTAGGTTACGAGTCAAACACGGTTTACCCATTGCGTCTTTGGGAATGTCAGGCAATTGCACCATTCTCACTAGCAAGCTTTAACAACGGTGATTACTTCGAAGCGCAACACTCGCTAATCGATGCAGGTAACATCACTAAAGTACTTTACCCGAACGACAACCACGAGAAAGGTAAGACACTGCGTCTAATGCAGCAGTACTTCCACTCAGCAGCGTCAGTTCGCGATATTCTACGCCGCCACGAAGCCGCAGGTTTCTCTCTAGAAGATCTGCCTAAGCAAGAAACGATTCAGCTGAACGACACGCACCCAACGATTGCGATTCCTGAGCTAATGCGCATCTTGATCGACGAGAAAGGTCTATCTTGGGATCAAGCATGGGAAATCAGTGCACATACGTTCGCGTACACGAACCACACACTACTTCCAGAAGCACTAGAGACTTGGTCTGAATCGCTGATCAACCGTCTTCTTCCACGTCACATGGAAATCATTTTTGAAATCAACCACCGCTTCATGCAAGAAGTTCGCAAGATGTGGCCTGGTGACGGTGAGAAACAAGCGAAGCTTTCTATCATCCAAGAAGGTTTCCACCGCATGGTTCGCATGGCAAACCTATGTGTGATTGGTTCTTACAAAGTAAACGGTGTAGCCGCACTTCACTCTCAACTGGTTAAGAAAGACTTGTTCCCAGAGTTCAACGAAATCTTCCCAGGTAAACTGACTAACGTAACGAACGGCATCACGCCACGTCGTTGGTTGAAGTTCTGTAACCCAGGTCTATCTAATCTAATCACAGGTAAGATTGGCTCTGAGTGGCCAGCAAAACTTGAGCAGCTAGAAGGCATCGCTAAGTTTGCAACAGACGCGAAATTCCAAAAAGAATTTATGGCTGTTAAGAAAGAAAACAAACAGCGTCTTGCGGATTGGGTTCAAGAGAACATGGGTATCGAGCTAGATACTAACGCTATCTTTGACGTTCAAATTAAGCGTCTGCACGAATACAAGCGTCAGCACCTAGATTTGCTACACATTCTGTCTCTGTACCACCGTATTCTTAACGAACCTGGTTTCGAGTGTGAGCCACGCGTATGTTTCTTCGCAGCGAAAGCAGCACCGGGTTACCACCTAGCAAAAGAAATCATCTTCGCGGTTAACAAGATTGCAGAGAAGATCAACAACGATCCTCGCATCGGTAACAAGCTTAAAGTGGTATTCATCCCTGACTACCGTGTAAGCATGGCTGAAATCATCATCCCTGCAGCAGACGTTTCTCAGCAAATCTCATTAGCTGGTAAAGAAGCTTCAGGTACGGGCAACATGAAGATGGCTCTAAACGGCGCTCTAACTATCGGTACGATGGATGGTGCAAACGTTGAGATTCGTGAAGAAGTTGGTGATGAAAACATCTACATCTTCGGCCTAGAAGTTGACGGTGTTGTTGCACTGAAAGCTCAGGGTTACAACCCATACGATTACTACAATGCAGACCCACTATTGAAAGCATCTCTAGATCTACTGACTGGCGATGAGTTCACTCCAGGTCAACCCGGTCTTCTACGTGCAACGTTTGATAGCCTACTAGACGGTGGTGACCCTTACCTATGTCTTGCTGACTTCGCATCTTATGTGAAAGCGCACGAAGACATGGGTACGCAATACAAAGACCAAGCTGGTTGGGCTAAGAAAGCGATTCTTAACACGGCATTGGTTGGTAAGTTCACATCAGACCGCTCAATTCGCGACTACGTGAACAACATTTGGAAACTTGAAGCGGTTAACCGTTAATAGTTGCAAAGTAGCCAAGGCAGTTTTTGCCTTGGCTCAATTAGCTTGTGAGCAAATAGACGGCTTATTCAGATAGCAATGCTTACAAACTGATTGTCACAAGCTAATTGATTAGTAAAAATTAAATAGACAACCCTACAAAAATTGAAAGCGTCAGAACGTTTTCGGAGAGAGCGATGAAAGAACAGACCGTATTAAAACAAGTCGCAGAAATGGCAAATATTGCTGATAGTTACGTTAGTGCGTGGGGCGATGAAGCACAAGTATCAGAAGAGACGATTACGTCTCTATTGGCTTCATTGGGCTACGATACAAGCAGCGATGATGCACTGCTTAAATCTGCAGAAAGAAAGCACAGAAAAGATGTATTAGACCCGGTTCTTGTCTTGCGTGACGGTGAGCCAGTAGAAGTGACACTCAATCTGGGTGTGAGTGCTCGTGAAAGTGAGTTCAGCTGGCGCTTAGAAACCGAGCAAGGAGAGGTACTTGAAGGCTATCTTCAATCTCAAGTCGTTCGTGACGAGCGTGCCGAGGGTGGCCCTTTAGTGTTTGCATTGCCAAGTGATTTGGCATGGGGTTATCACAAGCTCATTGTGAGTCGTAAGCGCCGTAAGAAACCTTACGAGATGACGTTGATTATTACGCCCAAAGCATGCTTCAAGCAGTCACCCATTGAGCAAGGCAAAAAGCTTTGGGGACCAAGTGTTCAACTGTACACGCTAAGAACTCAGCACAACTGGGGTATTGGTGATTTCGGTGACCTAAAACAGCTTGTTTCGGATATCGCGTCTCGCGGTGGTGACTTTGTTGGTCTAAACCCAATTCACTCACTGTTCCCTGCAAACCCGGAAGGTGCGAGCCCATACAGCCCGTCTTCACGTCGTTGGTTGAACGTCTTATACATTGATGTGAGTTCAGTTCCTGAGTTCGCATTAAGCGCGGAAGCGCAACAAACGGTAGGCAGCGCCGAGTTCCAGCAGCGCCTACAGAAAGCTCGTGAAGCGCACTGGGTGAATTACACTGAAGTGTCTGAGCTGAAGATGAGCATCTTACCTCTGCTATTCGCAGAATTTAAGACTCGTCATCTAGACAAAAACAGCGACCGCGCACAAGCGTTCTTAGCGTTCGTTGAAGAGGGCGGTGAAAGCCTGATGCATCAAGCGGCGTTTGATGCTCTGCACGGTGAACTGCATGCTGAAGATTCAGGTATGTGGGGCTGGCCTGTATTCCCAGAGAAATTCCGTACATTTGAAAGCCCTGCGACCCAGAAATACATCAAAGATAACCTAGATCAAGTGCATCTCTACATGTACCTACAATGGTTAGCCGATTGCCAAATCAACGATGCACAGTCTCTTGCTGAAGAGAAAGGCATGGCGGTTGGCCTTTACCGTGATTTAGCGGTAGGCGTTGCAGATTCTGGCAGCGAGACATGGGCTGATGAAGGCAACCTAGTGATGGATGCGAGCATTGGTGCTCCACCGGATATTCTTGGTCCTTTGGGTCAGAATTGGGGTCTACCACCACTAAACCCAGAAGTGCTTCAAGTAACCAGCTACGACGCTTACATCAAACTACTTCGTGCCAACATGAAGCACTGTGGTGCATTGCGTATTGACCATGTTTTAGGTCTGCTGCGTTTGTGGTGGATTCCAAAGGGTGAGAACGCAACGAAAGGTGCGTACATCTACTACCCAGTGCAAGACATGCTGTCTATTCTGGCGCTTGAATCTCACCGTTACCAATGCAGCGTTATCGGTGAAGACTTAGGGACGGTACCGGATGAAATCGTAGACATCCTTGCTGATGCTGGCGTGCATTCTTACAAAGTATTCTTCTTCGAAACATCAGAAAATGACGGTGGTTTTATTTCTCCTAAGCACTACGCGTCACAATCGATGGCGGCACTGTGTACTCACGATATGCCAACGCTTCGCGGCTTCTGGCACTGTGATGACTTGAAAATGGGTCAAGAGATTGGTTTATACCCAGACGCACAACAGCTAGAAACTTTGTTCGATAACCGCTTGGAGTGCAAGCAAGGTATCTTAGACTCAGTGGCATGGCACGGCTTCCTACCTGAAGGTGTGGGGCGCGATGCAAGTCAAGTGCCGATGGATTCTTATCTTGCTGAAGCGCTTCAGTTGCACGTTGCGGCTGGTGGCTCAACACTCCTGAGTGTTCAGTTGGAAGATTGGCTAGAGATGGATAAGCCCGTTAACATCCCTGGTACGGTCGATGAGTACCCTAACTGGCGTCGTAAACTATCAATGAACTTGGACGAAATCTTCGCTCATGAAGGCGTGAATCGTATCGCCTCTAAGCTAACTGACGTACGAGAAAAAGCAGCTAAGTAATGGAGTCGAGTGGCTTGAAAAGAGGTGGTTTTTTGCTTACGCCGTACGAAACTACAACCTCGGTCACTCAATATTGAATGCTCATCTGGTAGAATAAACCGTCGTTATATTGCCCGCACTAATAGCGGGCATTTTTGTATTATGTTTTTTGGATGTTTGGTTAGGGAGAAGCGTTTTGGAACTAAGTTCGATTTCAAAGCAAAAACAAATATATACCCAACTATCACAGGCTTGCTTCACAGACCCATTTGCGTTTTTAGGGCCATACTTACCTTCTGAACAAGGTTCATTACGAGTGTGGATTCCTGGGGCAGATAAAGTCGAGTTGATTGTTGGAAAGGAACCTCGTATTAAGTTAGCGCGAGAGGGTGAAAGTGGTTTCATTCTTAAGCAAGAAAGAGACTTACGTTTTACTCACTACAAGCTTGCGGTTGATTGGAATGGAGTAGAGCAGATCATCGATGATCCATACCAATACCATGATCTGTACGCGAGTTATGAGGATCTTCATACACCTAAAGATATGTATCATCACATGGGGGCTCAGTTTATTACGCTAGAGCGTGATGGACAGACGATTTCAGGCACGCGTTTCTTGGTGTACGCACCGCATGCAACAGCGGCTAGCTTGGTGGGTAACTTCAACGCTTGGGATGGTCGTCGCCACCCAATGCAGCGTCTAGATTATGGTATGTGGGGCTTATTTATTCCTGATCTGGAAGAAGGCGCACAATACAAGTTTGAATTAAAAGGGCCTGATGGCGAAGGCTTGCCACATAAAGCTGACCCATGGGGTTTCTATTCTGAGCAGTACCCATCATTTTCATCTGTGACTTACGATCACGCTCGTTACCAGTGGCAAGATTCTCAATGGCAGAATCGCCCGGTAACGCAAAAGCGCAAAGAAGCCCTTTCATTCTATGAATTGCATGCCGGCTCTTGGAAGCGCAATGCTGAAGGTGAATTCCTAAACTACCGTGAGCTAGCGGCAGAGCTAATCCCATATCTAACGGATCTCGGTTACACACACGTAGAGTTGATGCCGGTTTCAGAGCACCCGTTTTACGGCTCTTGGGGTTATCAGCCAATAGGCTTGTTCGCACCAACGAGTCGTTTTGGGTCTCCAGATGATTTCAAATTCTTCGTCGACCAATGTCACCAAGCCGGTTTAGGCGTTGTTCTGGACTGGGTTCCTGCACACTTTCCAAGTGATGATCACGGTTTAGCTAACTTTGATGGAACGCCTTTGTTCCATGACCCAGATCCACGCCGTGGTTGGCACCAAGATTGGAACTCGTACATTTACGACTTAGGTAAAGAGCATGTTCGTCGCTTCTTAGTAGCAAATGCATTGTACTGGTTCGAACAATTCCATATCGATGGCATTCGTGTTGATGCGGTTGCTTCGATGTTGTACCTCGATTACTCGCGTAGCCATGATCAATGGATTCCGAATGTAGACGGCGGCAATGAAAATTACGACGCCATCGCGACCCTTAAGTGGATGAACGAAGAAGTTTATAAACACTTCCCTAACGCGATGACAATTGCTGAAGAATCGACGGCTTTCCCGGGTGTTTCAGCACCAACCTTTATGGGCGGTTTAGGCTTCGGTTTTAAGTGGAACATGGGTTGGATGCACGATAGCTTGTCTTACATTCAAGAAGATCCAATCAACCGTAAATATCACCACGATACGATTACCTTCCCGTTGGTTTATGCTCACAGCGAAAACTACGTATTGTCTCTGTCTCACGATGAGGTGGTTTACGGTAAAGGCTCTATCCACAACAAGATGCCGGGTGATGAGTGGCAGCAAACGGCTAACCTACGCGCTTACATGGGTTACATGTATGCACAACCGGGTAAAAAGCTGAACTTCATGGGCGCTGAATTCGGTCAAACGGCTGAATGGAATCATGATGATCAACTGCAGTGGTTCTTGTTGGAATATGAACGCCACCAAGGTGTTCAACGCTTAACGAAAGATTTGAACAATCTATACCGCTCTGAGGCGGCAATGCACGATCTTGATTTCGACCCGAAAGGTTTTGAATGGCGTCTACAAGATTCTGCTGAAGCAAGTATCTTAGCTCATGAACGTATTAGTGAGTCGGGTGAACGAGTATTGGTTGTTTCTAACTTTACGCCTGTTCCTCATGAGCGTTTCCGTCTAGGTGTTCCAGCCCAAGGCCAGTACTCGCTATTGCTGAATACTGACTCGGCTGATTACGCAGGCAGCGGTTTTGAAGTGAAGCAGGTTGCTAAGGTTGAATTAGTAGCAAGCGAAGGTTTGGAGACGTCGATTGAGCTGCGTTTACCACCACTTTCAACGGTGTTTTACAAATTAAACTAATAACAATCACAGTAAGTCAGTGATCACAAAGACGACAAAGGGAGCCCTGAGGCTCCCTTTTTTGTTTTGATTTTCACTCTAAAACGGCTTGAATTTCGTTAAGTAGAACATCAAGCAGCATGTTATATAAGCGTCGCTTTCAATGAAAAACCTAAAATGGATACCAGAATAATTGTGGTTCTAAAACACGTTTTACGATCGCTAACACAACGATAAAGGCGATAACCATTAGCCAAACATAATCGATACGTTTCAAAGGCGCATAGCTATACCAAGTCCGTGACTTATGTCTGCCAAAACCTCGTAACGTCATTGCGTTTGAAATCTCGTCTGCACGGTCCAAACTAGAAAAAATGAGCGGACCTAGAACCTTAGCTACGTTTTTGATACGAGTGAGTAAAGGTGCTTTTTTCGATAGTTCAACGCCACGAGCCTGTTGAGCATGCATGATATTGATGAAGTCTTTTTTAACTTCAGGTAAATAACGCAGTGTTAAGCTGACCGCATAGGCGATTTTGTATGGAACGCCAATACGGTTGAGGCTTGCTGCAAACTCGGTCGGGTGCGTGGTAAAGACGAATATTAACGCTATCGGGAACATACTCATGTATTTGAGCGTGACAGTGATTAAATAAAACAGAGTCTCTTGGCTCAACGAGTAGTTACCCGGCAGTGTCAGCAATAGGGTCTCGCTGCCGATGAGCTCTGTACCTTGCTGTGGAGCAAGCAGATACATGAACAAAGCATTTAGGCTTAATACACTCACCGTTCCCAATAACAAAGGCTTATAAACGCGCACAGGTACATTAGTAAGCTTTAGCAGGAATAAACCAGTCACAATAAGCAACGCAATCAATCTCAGGTCGAACGTAGTCAAAACCACAGTGACCCAAGCGAGAAAAAGTACAAATTTAGTGATGCCGTTCAATGCGTGTAACGGTGACTTAGTATCAATGTAATTGATGCCAAATTTTACTTTTGATGCATTCATAGCGAGCTTCTCTCGTCGTCGATGAAGTACTGCATAAAAGCGTTGGTGTCGTCGATTTTCATCATAGTCGCAAGTTCATAAATGCTGGTGGTGCAAAGGTTCGCACGTTCTAAAAGCGATGGCTGACTAAACACTTCCGTCATGGCTGCATTAGCAATCAACTTACTGTCTGCGATTACGATCGAACGTGTGGTGTATTCTAGAACCAAGTGCATGTCGTGTGAGATGATCACAACAGTAATGCCCAAATCTCGGTTAAGCTTTTGGATGAATGCCAGCATCGATGTGTAGTTACGGTAGTCTTGGCCTGCTGTTGGCTCATCTAAGATGAGGAGTTCGGGCTCCAACACTAAGATAGACGCGATCGTTACACGCTTTTTCTGACCATAGCTCAGAGCTTCAATGGGCCAGTGGCGGAACTTACTTAACCCGCAAAGCTCAAGAACGTTCTCTACTTTTTCTGTGACCAGCTGTTCTGCCATACCGCGGTTACGAAGACCAAAAGCAATCTCATCAAAAATCATATGATGTGAGATCATATGATTCGGGTTTTGCATCACCACACCGACTTTCTGGCTTCTTTCAAAGATGGAAAGTTCAGATAAGTCTTGACCATTTAGATAGGAAGAACCTGAATCAGCATCTATCACACCCATGATGAGTTTGGTGATAGTGGATTTACCCGAACCGTTCTTGCCCAAAATCGAGACAAACTCACCCTTACCAATTTTGAAACTCACATCTTCGAGTGCATTTTTTTCGCCGTCGTAAGAATAAGTTAAGCCATGAACTTCGAGCAAAGGCTGGTACTGTTTCTCTGCTACCGGTGCCGGGCGCTCAGCAAACCAAGCTTGAACTGCTGGGCGGAATCTTTTGTAATCCAAAGCTTTGAGGTTTGAAAGTTTATCTTCGTTAGTCAGAGGGGCTTTCGCTGCTTTAAGTGCAGATAAGTAGAGAGGTTCACGAATACCGTGCGTATCAAGTAACTTGGACGCTAAGAGGTCATCCGGAGTCATATCCGCGACTATTTCACCGCGCTCCATTAAGATCACACGATCGATATCGCGATGCAGAACATCCTCAAGGCGATGCTCGATAATCACGATAGTCTTGTTGGTTTCTTTATGAAGTTGGTCGATGATCTCAATCGTTGCTTTGCCCGTTTTAGGGTCAAGGCTTGCTAGAGGCTCATCGAACAGCAAGATATCGACATCATCGACTAAAATACCCGCTAACGATACTCGTTGCTTTTGACCACCTGAAAGGTCATGAGGAGAGCGCTCAAGCATATCCGCTAGGTCGACCATTTTTGCTGTCGATTTAACTAACGGGTACATATCAATGTTCGACATCAACTGGTTTTCTAATGCGAACGCGATATCTTCACCGATACTTAACCCCACAAATTGGCTGTCAGTATCTTGCAATACTGTGCCTACTTGCTCGGTATAGTCGTGCATTGAAAACTCAGAGACATTCTTGCCGTTGATCTCTAAAGAACCAGAGACCTCACCTTTAATTGCATGAGGTATCAGACCATTGAGACACTGACCTAGCGTAGATTTACCACTACCACTTGGTCCAATAATGACGATTTTCTCTCCTTTCTCTATCCTTAGATTGATATGTTTTAGCGTCGGTTTATCCAGCGACTCATATCTAAAAGAGAAGTTCGAAAATGCTATAGTCATTAGCGTTTATGCCTCGGTCAGGTTACGGCTTTGTTTGTTACGTTTAGCGACTGATTTTAGGATCAGGAAGCCTACCACTGCGATAAGAATAGTGTTGCCCGCAGCGATGATAGACAGTTGAGTGAAGACTTTAGTAAAGGGTTCTGCGTATAGGATGGTATCTAGGAACGCAGAGCTACCATAACCCACAACGTTACCCGCAAGGGCAAGTACCACGAACAGTGCAAAATCTTTCATTGGCAGTTCGCCTTGTTGAAGGCGATTCTTAGTCATCATTGGGAATAAGCCGATAACCATACCGACAATACCTGAGCCTAATACCCAAGTTAACCATACCCCCCAACCTGCGAACAAATCCGTTACCCAGTGACCGATAAAGCCAACCAAGAAGCCAACAATAGGGCCAAACAAAACAGAAAACAGTGCTAGGACTGCCATTGCTGGTTTCAATGTCGTGTTAGCAAACACTGGGACACCAAACATAGGTAAACCACCAATGCCGTACAGTGCCGCGCCAATAGCAATAACGACGACTGTTTTAGCTGAAAAGTTCATAGATAACCTCGAATACTGAAAATAAAGCATAATATTCGCCATTATTAATATGCGTCTCAATGAGAACGTTTTTTGGGCAAATATAAAAAATAAGGCGCGCATTATACAGTAGAACCCTTCCATAAGGGAAGGTAAGTGTCTAGATGTCTAAAATTCCATCTAGACGCATTAATATCACGTAATAAGCGCAATTTTATGGTTAATCAAGCAACAAAAAAGCCAGAACGAGTCTGGCTTTTTGATTCATATTAACAATGTGTTAAGCGGGGTTGTCGTATATCTACGACCGTTTAGTGGTCTAGATATAGATAGTTTTGCCAACTCTTCATGCGAATAAGCACTTTACGCATGATAGATACGTGAGTGAAGCTGTCAGAATAAACGGCCACTTCGACGGCAGTACCCATAGGCAAATGGTACTCAGACAGATCATCAGTGATGGTCAGCTTAACAAATACACGGCCGCTAGTGCGCAGTGCGTCAGTACCTAGAAGTGTGCCTCGAGCTTGAAATTGGCTTTCACCAATGGCTGGGATCACTTCATCAATGCGTCCTTTAAACACTTTTCCTGGTAGTGCTCTAAATAGAAACTCAGCTTCGTAGCCAGGTTGCAGTCGTTGTAGTGAGTTTTGTCTAAAGGCTGCGGTATAGAATTGCGCCTCAGTGTGAACAAAGGTCATCACCGGCGCTAATGGTAGTGGTACAGCCATTACACCAGGACGAAGAGCGAGTTGAGTTACGTAGCCATCGGTTGGTGCTCTTACTACCGTTTGGTCAAGATTGAATTCAGCTTTACGTAAATCAGCAAGTAAGCCTGCAACCGCTGTATTCTCACCGCCAATCTCAGAGTTAAGTGCGATCTGAGCTTGTTGTTGGTTTGCTTCGGCTACTTTCACAGCTGCTTCTGTGGCTTTGTATGCCTGTCGACGAGTATCGAGCTGTTGCTCTGTAAATGCGCCACTTTCGAAGCCTCGCTTGTATCGAGAGAATTCACGTTGTGCTTTATCTCTTTCTGCAATGGCTTTTATTTTGGCAGCTTCAGCTTCTCCAACTTGCGACTCTAGACCTAAGGCTCCTTGACTCGCTTCTTTTACTTTGGCTTGCAGCTTAGCAACTTCAGCTTCAAAAGGAATCGGGTCTATTTTGAAAAGGATATCCCCTTGCTTGAGAGGCTTATTTGCTTCAACCGGAACCTCGATGACTTTGCCTCGAACCCCTGAAACAATCGGTGTCGTTGAGTAAACTTGATTACCGATTTGTGTGAAAGGGTGGTTGTAGTTCATTAATAGAATCAAAGTACCGATGAGGACAACACCACCCAGTACGGCTGTTGGGACAGTCCATTTGTTTAGTGGGATTTTGAATACTTTGAAAATCGTAATACAAAGCGCCGCGTAGGTCATTATCAGCAGTAAATCCATTACTTAGCCTCCTGATCTTGAACGTTGTTTGTCTGTTTCTCTGTGCTGTTTTGCTCAGTGCCCGCTTGCTTTAGCTGTGCGATTTCGTTCTGAAGTGCACTCACTTGGTCGATGAGAGTGTCGACTCGGTGATGAATATCATGTTGTTCTTCTTCAAGCTTAGCGAAGCCCCAGCCACGATCTTTGCGCCACAACGTAGCCCAAATCCAAAGGAACGGCCAAATAGTGTGTAAAGTGAATAGGCTAACCCAGCCTGAGACATGAATAGCATCTTGATGAGGGTGATTGCGTTCTTTCGCAATTTCATAGGGAATATCGTGAATAACGATGATGCCGTAAAAGATAACTAATGCTACGAAAATCAGTAGACCGAGTGCAAAGTAGTCTAAAAACATAACAGATCCTTGTAATGTTAGATGTTAGTTACAAATATACTACGCTATCATCCAAGTAATTGTTATAAAAATGATTTACCAATCTGAAAATAATATGTTGCTGCTAATAATGAGAATAAAATCACTGATGGATCTTATAAAACCCAATTGAACTTGAATAGGTTATTTCGGATTTCTTGCTGACAAGATGACAGTTCTGATTCAAACGATGCGCATAGCCATAATCATAACAACAATAAATAAAGGATAAATGCGGATGTATATAGGTGAATTAGCGGCCATTGGCGCTGCGATGGTGTGGGCATGTGCGACATGGATCTATGGGCAATTTGGACATCGCTTCTCTGCGATGCAGTTGAACATTGTTAAGGGGGTTGTAGCCTCTGGCATGATGCTGTTGGTCATGCCGTTAATACCAATGCCTGAATTCGAACTGAGTGCTAACCATTTTGGGATCTTGGCGATCTCGGGAGTCATTGGTATCGCAGTTGGTGACAGTGCTTATTTTGCGGCATTAAAAAGAATTGGTGCCAATAAGACCTTGTTGCTGGAATCTCTGGCTCCACCTCTTTCTGGTGTTTTGGCATTAATGTTTCTTGGCGCGGCACTCACTTTGCAAAGTTGGCTCGGTGTTGTGATAACAACCTTAGCGGTGACCTTTGTGGTCTTTCAGCCGTCGAAATCAGCGAACGGTAATGATATTTCTAATGACAAAGCACTGTGGGGTGGCATTGGATATGGGCTTATGGCAAGTGTTTGTCAGGCGTCGGGTGTGGTGATTTCCCACTACGCATTGGTGGCGGGTGACATTCCACCATTGTTAGGTGCTTTGATTCGCCTGACGATTGGCGTGTTTGCCGTAATGCTGATTATCCCTTTCGTTGAAAAGAAGCCGTACTCGTCGATAAAAAGAGATTTATGGGCAATGACCAAGCTCGATAAACTTTGGTTATTAGGGGCAATCTTTGTCGGGACGTTTCTCGCTCTATGGCTTCAGCAAGTGGCGCTGAAAAATGCTAACCCTGCGATTGCTCAAACATTAATAGCGACCAGCCCGGTCTTTATTTTGGTGATTTATGCGATTAGAGGAGAGAAGGTGTCAAAGCAAAGTATCATCGGGACACTTGCCGCATTAGGTGGAATCTCTTTGTTCTTTTATCAATAAGAGGCGGGCTTAGCTACAAAGCTACAGACCTACAGAACTAAAGACCCACAGACAGACGTGTTACTACTCTGTACACACTTGATTACGGCCGTTGGCTTTAGCTCGGTATAGGGCTTTGTCTGCACGATAGAAGGTACGCTGAGTATTTTCTCCATCGCGATGCAAAGTGATACCGATACTAACGGTTAAACCGCGCTCGCCGAGTATTTCATGCCACCCAAATTGGAAGATACGCTCTCGATAATTTTCAGAGTGCATTTCTGCTTTCGCAAGGTCAGTATTCTCAAGGATGACAAGGAACTCTTCTCCGCCAAACCTGACACATGACGCGCCTCTAAACTTAAAGTATGAACGCAGTTCTTGAGAAACGCTGACGATCGCTTTATCACCCACTAAGTGGCTCAGTTCATCATTGATTGACTTAAAGTGGTCGATATCGATAACCATTAATGCGAAAGGCGTTTCGTGTAGCAGTAGATCTTTCAGTTTCACATCTAACCAGCGACGGTTGTGTAACCCGGTCAGTGGATCGGTGAAAACATCTTGTTGTAGCTGAGCAACTGTATTTTTATGTTGCTCTGTTGTCTCTTTTAGCTCTTTGTTCTCTTGTTCGGAGAGAATGAGTTTAAGTTGTAATTCAAACCGTGATAGACGGCGCAGTTGGCTTGCACCAAGTTCGCTGATCGGGATCTGCTTCATCAGATCCGTTTCAATTCGGTAGCCTTTCTTCTCGTAGCTCAGCGCTTCTTCAAAACGACCTTGATTCAAACATACATCACTTAGAGAATCATAGAAGTGCTTCGCAAGCACAGGCGACGAGCCGGGCTTCACACGTTTGTGGGTGCTCGACAAGATCATACTTGCATAGTCTTGCTTTCCGGTCGCACTCAAGCAATGTGCTAACTCTAGACGAGTCATGGTCGCGAGCCAACTTGCTTGAGTACTGTTGGCTGGATATTGAATTTTTGACAGACAACGAAGCGCTTCATGGTGCTTTTTCTTAGCACGGAGCACTTTTGCTTGATACAACAGTATCTGAGCTGTGAGTAGCTTATCACTCACTAAAATGCTCAGTTCTTCGCATTCGTTCAGTAAGTCGCTGGCCGCCGTTATTCGGTTGAGCAGTAGCAGACTTGCTACCATATAAAGCTTGAATTTCAGACGAAGTGATCGACTGCTTATCGCGTGATCTATGCTATTGATTTTTTGGTAGTAGCGAAGAGCTCTGCTGTGGTCTCCGTAAGCGTCACACAGGTTCCCCATACCTAAGATAGCCATTACATATTCATCGATATGTCCGTGCTCAACGGCGATTGTCGATGAGCTGACGAATTCATTCAGTGCCGACGTGTAATCACCAATTTCAACCAAGCGATTACTTAAGCTGGTCTTTACAGTAAGAATATCTTCTATATCTGTAGGAAGGTGGAGTAGGTCGAGTGCCAGTTTTAACTCATCAATACTGGTTTGATTTTGTCGTAACTCGGCGCGGTACTCAGAGCTGATGATGTAACAGTGTGCTTGTTCTGTTTGTGTAGTCGAAACGTGTTGGCGAATATGATTCCAGAATATGATCGCCTCTTCACCCGATACCGATGAAGGATCTAGACCTGCATCTGTAATCTTGCTTAATAGGGTTTCCATCATTCTGTTACCTCAGCATCGTCTTCTTCTAGTTGTTCAAGAGTGAACGGGAACGTCAAAATATCGTTGAGGCTGACGGTCGGTCTCGAACCTTTTAATCCTTTTCTGTGCCATGGATAGATATCTAGCATGGTGGTCAGAGTTTTGAAGATCTGGTCAGCAGCTTCGTCTTTTTCGGAAAGCATAAGAGCCACACGTTCCGAACTTAGCCTTGCAATGAAGTCGTTCTGATTACACAAGGTATGTGCTATCTCGGTACAGACATCTAAGTAATCGGTATCGATGTGATGGAACATGATGATGCAGTGATTAGAGCGTTTAAGCTCCGTCTTAAATAGTACCAGTTTTTCCCACCAGAAGGTTTCGGAAACGACATAAGAGAGGTGCTTTTCCGGGTCGTGTTCGTGTTGACCTCGAATGCGGTTAATTAGCTTACGAGCTCTCTGTTCAAGCTGGCGTTTTGAACTGCGCGCTTTGTCTAAACCGACACGATTTGTTTGTTCTTTAAGCATGCCGGTAGAATATTGACGATACTTCTTAAAAGCGATCAATGCGGCTTCAAAATCTTGATTTTCTTCTGCGACTAAAGACTGTTGATAACAAATTTGGCTAAGCAGTTCGCCATTATCGAATTCGTTTGCTGACTCTTCTGCCAGCCTTAGCAACTCGGCGGCTTGTTCTGGCCTCTTTCTTAAGAGCTCCAGTCTAGCTCGACTGATGTAGGAATGCGCTTTCATCCATACAAGGTTGTGCTCTACTGCTAGCTTGTGCGCTTTGGCTGTGGCTCGTTCTGCATCATCCAAACGTTCAAGGCCAAGTAGGGCAAGGCCTCGAAAATCCCATACTTCAGCGTGCCAAGTATTATCTTTATATTCTTTTAGTGCTTCTTCTGCACCGTCGAGCACCGATAGCATTTCAACATAGTTGTTGAGCAGGTAGTAATCCCATGCGAGAAGTATTCTTGCTTTGCCTTCTAACCAACCAATGCGGCTGTTATTCGCTACTTTTACAGCGAGCTGGTGGGTAGAGCGTGCAAGTTTATATTCGTGAGTCATTCGCCAAATGTTGCCAAGGCCAATGAGGCATTCAATTTGAATCTCCACTTCATCAACCAGTGCAGATTGTTCTAATGCATTGATCCAGAACTGTTGGGCGGAGTAATACTTGGCTTGTCCCCAGAATTGGAGAGCGTGTAAGTGGAGAATTTCAGGGAGAAAATGATCGGTATCTAATCGGCTTTGGCGTTTGTAGGCTTCCTTGATGTATTTTAAACCTTTCTGGTAATCCATAAGGTTCCAACAACATCTCGCCATTAACATGAATGACTGGATAGCGCCCTCTTCAAACAGAACTTGCTCTGATCTGACTAGGCATTGTTGTGCAATCTCTAGGATCACCAATGGCTCAGAATCAACGCGAGTTTTGAGTTGTTCTAGTTCGGTTTCAAGAAGGTACTGATTTTTGTCCAAGGCTTAGATCCATAATTATCGAACATATTGATAACACAATCATTATAGGAGTGTGATTGATGATAAGCATCAATTATCTCTCGCTGAGCATAAAGGGGACACGTATCTTTTCCAATTTTGGGTGTTATCTCATGCTTTTGCTTTGAAATCAATGAGTTCTAGAGCGCTTGTCTAGATGGTAAATTTCTATGAAAGCAATTGCTTAAGAGTTAATGGCTGCTCTGTCACACCTAAGCGTTGTGCTGCCGTCAACCCTTGCTTATCTTGGTAGCACAGATTGTGCCAAGATCTAAATATGTCGAGTAATGGAAGAATGCCCCCAGGACGAAGTTTACGTCTTGGCTCATTGATGAAGCTATCAAATAACAACTGAAAACGTTGTTGATAGAACTTTGTTTGCTGAATTGAAGCTGTATTAAGCCACTGTTTTGGTTCTGGATTATTACCCGTTAGGTAGCAGATACCTTTTTGACTGTCACCTTGACTCGCGATAGCCCAACGATCGCGCCACCAACTCATATGAACGATGTCGATCTTTTCAAAATTTTGGTCATCTTGCCAACCTGAGTCTTCCTCTACATACATAAGGTCAACATTTTGACTCTGAATACGCGGCAAGCAAACGCTTAGAGCGGCAGATCTTAGTAATGGATCTTGTGGCATATAGATCGTGACATGCTTATTCTCATCACACATATCAAGCACGTGTAGGAAGTGAGCATAGGAAGTATAAGGCGGTCGAATTAGCGCGCCCTTCGAAGGGTAACTGAATGTCGTAAGGTTCCCCATTGGGTCCTCTACATTACCTCTCGCAAGAATTACTTGATATTGCTGCTCAATGCGCTCTTTCAGTTTGTCAGACGGCTGAGGAAGTTCGAGATTCGCTTCTGAAGAGTGCTCTTTAGACACAAAGCGTGCAACGTCATCATAAGGGTTGTGATCAGCACTTCCAGATGGTTCTTCATTTTGAGAGTAATTGACGTGTTGGCAAAGGATGTAGCCAGAGTGTGCCTCGCCAGTCGCTATCCATACCACACCATTGTTGCTTTTCGGTTGCAGGCGTTGGTAGTGAGAAGCGAATTCGTAATCTTTAGCATGGTTGACCCAACGAGCATCGATCATCGCTAACTTGCGACGACAGCGACTGGCGATATGGTCAACATGATCATAGAAAGTCTTTGGATTGATCTCTAACTTTCTACAAATTTCACGTACTGAATACCCCATGAACAATAAGCCCATGAGGTTCTCTTGAAACTGAAGTTTTTTGTTGGATCCTGACCACTTATCAACGAAGGTTGATTGGCAGTCTTTGCATCTGTAACGCTGCCTATCGCCACTGTAGCCGAAGGCATGATAAAGATGTTTGTGGGTATGAACCGATAAACCAAAGTTATCGCAATCATCATTACGACAAGCAGGGAGCCCGTCGCTGTGAAGTTGTCTTAGGCGATGAAGTTCGCTTAACACTTCACGATTGTTAAGTAAGGGGGGGAAAGCTCCACATTCACGACAAACCATCGCTGGACGCTTAGGGTTTGCGTGTTGCAAAACATACCGTTTTGCATCGCTCAAGCCAAAGTTGTCACACGCCAATGTTTTACAAAAGTTGAGTTGCAAACCATCCGCATCTTTTGGCAGCTTGTCGTTAGACACGATCTCCCCCTCGGGATTATTTGAGCAGCCAAGTGAGCTTGGCTGCGGGGTAACGCTTTTCAATGTATCTTATCAATTCGTTAGATGTTGATTGCAGTCTCTAGAGCAACTTTCATCATGTCGTTGAAAGATTTTTGACGATCTTCAGAGCTTAGTTTCTCACCACGGATGATGTGGTCAGATACTGTTAGGATAGTTAGAGCTTTAGCACCAAGATCCGCAGCAACACCGTAGATACCAGCTGCTTCCATATCAACACCAAGGATGCCTAGCTTTTCCATTTTTTCGAAAAGGTCAGCTTCTGGAGTGTAGAAAAGGTCTGCAGAGAATACGTTACCAACTTTAACTGGAACTTCTTGTGCACGTGCTTGGTTTACGGCTTCTTCTAGAAGACCGAAATCAGCGATTGCCGCGAAGTCATGGTTGTTGAAACGAATGCGGTTTACTTTTGAGTCAGTCGATGCACCCATACCGATAACAACGTCCATTAGTTTAACGTCATCACGTACCGCACCACAGCTACCTACGCGAATAACGTTCTTTACGCCGTACTCAGCAATTAGCTCATGTACATAGATGCAGCACGATGGAATACCCATACCGTGGCCCATTACAGAAACTTTCTTACCTTTGTAAGTGCCTGTGTAACCAAACATGTTGCGAACGTCACAAACTTGCTTCACGTCATCAAGGAATGTTTCTGCAATGTATTTTGCGCGAAGCGGGTCGCCTGGCATAAGTACAGTTTCTGCGAAATCACCAGCTTGAGCATTAATATGAGGTGTAGCCATGGTCGTTCTCCAAAGTTTTAACGGTAATTATAGGAACAGGGTTTTATTAATTACCGATTCTGTTGAATTGAATTCGTTTTGTTGAGGCAATATTAGCGAGTTAAAGCGAGGCTCCGTGAGATGTTTGTCACAAATTTGCTCTACCTTTAAAGTATTATTCATATGGATAACCAAATATGTTGAAAGTTTAGAGGCAATCGATTTTGTGTGGTTAAATTACGCTATGTCCAGAAGAAAAACGACAAATAAAGGCCTGTTGCATATCAGCTTGGAGCAACAATACGTTGTCGCGACGTTTGATCAGCGATAATCTAAACTTTGATAGAAAGACCAACCAAGGAATTGTATGTCGTACTGCGCTAACTCGACGCCTTTGCACTCAATGAGAACACAGATACGTAAGGTAGCTTTACCTCTAGTGAGGGTCACCATGCTTGTGGCAGCGATGGCTTCGTCGTGTGTGTCTGCGGCGACCTTTGTACTGCCTCCGGCTGAAAGCCGTATCGTCGGCAGAATACAGCAACACGAAGTGGCTGCTGGCGAAACGTTGGCTATCATTGCTAAGCAATACGATATTGGTTTTCTCTCTTTAATGGCGGCAAACAAAGGCGTTGATCCTTTTCTTCCTGCTGAAGGTTATGTGTTAAGTATCCCTAGCCGTTTGATTCTGCCGGATACGCCGAGAAAAGGCATTGTGATTAACCTTGCCGAGTTAAGGTTGTACTTCTTTGAACCTGAGAAAAATCAGGTGCACGTATTTCCTGTTGGCATCGGTCGAGTGGGGCGAGATACCCCAGAGATGATCACTAAGATAAGCCAAAAAAGACCCAATCCGACTTGGACGCCTCCAAACTCAATTCGTAAAGAGTATCTAGAGAAAGGGATTGAGCTACCAAAAGTGGTTCCTGCTGGGCCGGAAAACCCTCTTGGCGAGTATGCATTACGACTTGCTTATGGTGCAGGTGATTATCTGATACACGGCACCAATAAAGACTTTGGGATAGGCTTGCGAGTCAGCTCCGGCTGTATCCGCATGGAACCTAAAGATATTGAGTGGCTTTTTGAACAGGTTAGTCGTGGTGAGCAAGTCACAATAATCGATGAGCCTATCAAAGTATCTTTAGAGCCAGATAGGAGCGTGTTTGTTGAAGCTCACGAACCATTGACGCGAAGCGACGGCTCTAAGAAATTATTGCAAATCCCCGTTGAATTAAAATGGTGGCTTGAAGATGCAGATCTACCAAATTCAAAAGCGAAAGCGGTGATATTTGCTCAAAATGGCGTGCCTGTTGAGATAGCACCACCTGTGATTGAGTTCTAATTTGATTGCCTCTTCTGTAACAAGGGGCGTTTATTTTTGTCTACTTGAATTGATACCTTCTACTCGAATTAATGCCTTCTATTCGAATTAGTAACGCCCAAAAAAAGCACCACATCCGTTAAGAGGTGGTGCTGTCTATTTACTGCATTTTGCGACTGATTTAATCTACAGCTTAATCGCACTGAGCTCTCACACTATTTAGTGTAAGACTCTGCGATGTTGTCGATACGGTCGTTAGCACGATCCGCTTCTTCTTTTGCTGCCATAGCGGCTGCAGCTGCTTCTTGAGCTTTCATTTCAGCTGCCGCTTTATCGCCTTTAAGTGCTTCAACTTCACTGGTTAGCTCAGCAACTTGGTTAGTCAATTGATCCATTTGTGACATTGCAGCTTCTTCTGGCTCAGAAGAACAACCAGCTAAAATGAAAACTGAGGCTGCAGCTGCGATTAACGTCTTATTCATAAGAACTCCTTGCTTATTTATCATCAAAAGATGCGCTATACATTCTTTATCATATAGTCGCTTCATTAATGATTGTAGCGACTAATTTTTTAACTGCAAAAACAATAACTAGAGAAATTACTAAATTTTTGAGGTAATTAGCTGAGCGTCACGTTATGTCTCGTTTATGAGATGGAGGGGTGAGAGCCGGTTTTGATGTGTTTTGGAGAGTTATTTCTTTGCGAGCAATGCATACAATGTTCTAGCAAACGAGAGATAAAGGGATAAATTTTCTGTGATCTCTATCCTTATAAAGTACTTTCGCGGTATCATGTCACGTTAAATTAATTTTATTCAATACCATCATGACTGGAGAGTCCTTTGCACTTTAAAGATTTAGGCTTAGATAACCGCTTACTGAAGAACTTAAAACATTACGACTTCAAGAAGGCGACAGAGATCCAATCAAAAGCGATCCCTGTTGCTATTGCTGGTAAGGATCTATTGGCTTCATCAAAAACGGGATCAGGAAAAACATTGGCGTTTGTGTTGCCAATGATTCATAAAGCATTAAAAACAAAAGCGTTTTCTGCTAAAGATCCTCGTGGTGTAATTTTGGCTCCTACTCGTGAGCTAGCAAAACAAGTTTATGGCGAGCTGCGTAGCATGCTTGGTGGTCTGTCTTACGAAGCGACACTTATTTTGGGTGGTGAAAACTTTAACGACCAAGTTAAGGCTCTGCGTAAGTACCCTCGCTTTATTGTTGCGACTCCAGGCCGTCTTGCGGATCACCTTGAGCACCGCTCACTGTTTTTAGATGGTGTTGAAACGCTGATCCTTGATGAAGCTGACCGGATGCTAGATTTAGGTTTCGCACCTGAATTGCGTCGTATCGCGAATGCAGCTAAACACCGTCGCCGTCAAACGTTGATGTTCTCTGCGACACTTGATCACGCGGAAGTGAACGACATTGCAAATGAAATGCTAGATTCGCCTAAACGCATCTCAGTGGGTGTTTCTAACGAACAGCACCTTGATATCACTCAGAAGTTTTACCTGTGTGACCATCTAGATCATAAAGAAGCAATTCTGGATCGTGTTATTGAAGAAGCTGAATACCGTCAGGTGATGATCTTCACGGCAACTCGTGCTGATACTGATCGCCTAACCGAGAAGTTAAACGAGAAGAAGCTTAAAGCGGTGGCATTGAGCGGTAACCTAAACCAAACGCAACGTAATGCAATCATGAGCCAGTTCGAGCGTGCGGTTTACAAGATCTTGGTAACAACAGACGTTGCTTCACGTGGTATCGATATTCCAAACGTAAGCCACGTTATCAACTTTGATATGCCTAAGCATACAGAAGAGTACGTGCACCGCGTCGGTCGTACTGGTCGTGCGGGTAACAAAGGTGATGCAATCTCTTTGGTTGGTCCAAAAGACTGGGATAGCTTTAAGCGTGTTGAGCTTTACCTTCAACAAGATCTTACTTTCTCTGTACTTGAAGGTCTAAAAGGTAAATTCAAAGGTATTAAGCCGCGTAAACCTGCTTTTGCTAAAGGCGGTCCTGCGAAGAAGAAAACCAACACTCAAGCTAAGAAAACGCCGAAAAAACCGGTTAAGCGCGATAAGAGCTTCCACAAGAATGTGGCAGTGGGTGATACAGTATTTATCCCTAAGAAGAAAGTTGCGCCAAAAACTGACGACGAGTAATCAACTCGCGTGAGCTAAAAGATTATGTTTATAAATACAGATCTTTATACAAGCTAGCGTAAATAAAAACCGCCTATGAAGGGCTAATGCCGTTCGGATAAGC
>NZ_JBFRTD010000049.1:0-57367 GCF_041473955.1 Vibrio sp. 10N.222.54.E6
ACTCCGCCACTTATTAGAAAAGCCCTGCTAGAAATAGCGGGGCTTTTTTACATTTGGAGAAAAGTGTTTTGCTGTTAGGTTGTATGAGTGCTGTAAAGCTATCTCGCCCCTGCACTTCACGCTATATCCGGCACATATTAGAAAGCCTAGTCTGACGACTAGGCTTTCGTCGTTTCCGGCATCTGAGTTTATTATTCGTCTCCGACTTTTGTTGAAGCGTTTCTCGTTGCTCACGAACTCTGATATTCCAACACTAATTATAAAAGTCCTGCTCTTTCTAGAAGCGCTTGATTACGTTAGTTGATATTTGTGGCTATCGATTCAATGATTAACCTTTAGAGAATGTCTTAGTGAGGTTTACTTCTTACTAATTTGAAATGGTTGATAAAGATGTCTCGTCTTTAGTCACAAGGTTTTTCTGGTTCGGCAACTCTTGCTATATCTCTACTGCTTAATAGATGAACCTATTAAGCAGTTGCGTGAAACCCCGGCTTTAGCGTTTTATAGTTGGAATATTGATGGCCATTTAATTGCTAATTCAGCGTGATTTAACGTGGCTTTCGGTCTGTTGGTGAATATCTTTAAATGTGTTCTCTCAAAGTGAGCTCCTTTTACTCTTCAGCTTACAGGCGTCATACCTCTCGAGCCTCTTCTAAGAGCTTGTATATAAAAATCGTAAAACTACATATAGACACAATTAGTGTCGTTCTCCGTTTGTTTGGGAGGCTTTATTACGCTATTTCATAGTTACTTTTGTGCACTAGGTTTGGTGGCGTTGGACGGGTAGGGTTCGATGAGTTTGGTTTATAGGTGTTGTAGAAGTTATCTAGGGGCAAATAACAGATACAAAAAAGCCGATGCTAGACATCGGCTTAGTTTGAGTCGTTTTGAATTACGCTGGTTGAACGAGAGCGAGTGCTTTACGAGAAACCTCGTGAGCTGCTTTCGTTAAGTTTTGCTTCTCTAGGGCATCAGATAGGTATCCGTAATCTGAAACATTTGAGCGAAGTGCTAGTGCTTTTTCAAAGTGACTTTGTGCTTCTGCCCACTTCTGTTTTCTTAGGTAGAATTGAGCCAATGCGCTGTGTGCTTCGGCATTGCCACCATCTTTACTGATAGCACGCTCTAGCATCACAACTACTGGGTGGTGATCGGCAAGATTTAGCTCAGGAAGCAACATATAGAGCTCATTTGAACCACTCTTCGCAATGTTTTCTTTAATCACTGTGAAGGCTTCTGAATCAGCTTTACGAGCGATCAGTTGCTTCACAAAACAAGAAACAAGGTGAGAGCTTTGTTTTTGCTTTCTTGAAAGCTTATTCCAATGACTGATTAAACCTTCGCTACCTTGCTGCTGTGCCACATCGTGAAGCAAACCACATTGAGCTTTCTGTTCCAGCTCAACTTGTTCATCAGGTGTAAGAAGCTTGTTCTTAGCCAGCTTAGGCGTTAGCTCTAACAGTGGCTGCCACAGCTTAAGCTGCATGTAAGTGGCTTTTAGCAGGCCAAGTACGGCGGTGTTATTCGGGTACGAACCTTTCAATGTTGAAAGTGTATCGAATGCGGCTTCGTAGTTCGACTCACTGATCTGTTGTTTTGCTTTCGTTAGCTCAACGGCCAATAGAGAGTCCTCTTGTTGGCTAGCAAGCTCAATGTACTTATCACGCTCACTTGTATTGCCTTGTTCGTGAGCAGCTTGAGAAGCGACTAAATAACAAAGTAGCGGCATGTCGTGGTGGTTAGCCCAACGAGTTACCTTCTTCTCTGCGCCTTTCCAGTCACCTTCAAGAAGCTTGATGATGCCTTCATTGGTATAACGACGAGAGCGCTTTAGTTTACGAACACTGAACCAGTTCCAAGTTGTCGAGCTTGCGTACATAAGCTTTTTAAATAGGTACTCTAAGCCGAATAGAGCCGCTAGAAGAGCAATGACAAAGATAACCAGTGTTGTCACGCTCATCTCAATGGTTTTATTCGCAATTGAGATCAGAACGTAGCCTTGTTGACCAGAGAACTGAGTACCAACAATTAACCCAGCACCTAGAACGAGAAGAAGAAAAATCCAACGAATCATTATTTTTCCTCCGTGGTCATAACGGTGACTTCACGACGTAGGCGTTCACGTATCACGTCTGATAACTCATTTTGAGACTCAAGTTTCACAGGGTATTTCACAGAAATATTCTGCTCGCTCAGCTGCTTAATTGCCTTCTCAAACTCAATCACTGAGTTGTTATCTTGGTTTAGGTACGACTTCGACCACTCGTTAGCTGTTTGTAGTGCAGCACTGTAGACATCACCTTGTTCTTTGTAGATAGCACGAATTGCGGTCTCTAGTTTGCCCTTGATATTCTCACGCAGGTAAAAGTGTTGCTCAGGAGAGAGTAGAGGAATAACTTCACCATCACGACTGCGGAATGTGATGAAGTTTTCTGAAAAGTCTTTCATCGACGTCATCAGGTTGTTCTGCCAGTCATTAATATCTTGAGATACGGCTTTTTTCTCAACAACGGCAGCCTCAGGCAGGATTGCATTGGCAAGCGGCAGCGTATCGACTTGTTGTTGTAGGCTTGTGATGCGTAGAACTAAGCCATCACGGTCGATAAGAGGAATAGTGCGAAGCTTAGTAATGTCATTGGTCATTGATTGACGAAGAGAGACCAAGCTTGGGTCATTCAGTGCGGCGATACGTTGATCGGCGCTTTCCATTAGTTTGGTTGCACTAACGGCATCATGCTCTAGGAACAGTTTACGTCCTGCTAGTTTCACAAGGTAATCAGCTTCAGCAAGCAACCAGTCATTTGGACGGCGACCTTTAACATCAGCAACCGCTAGCTGTAGGCTTTGAATGCTCTTCTGTTGCTGAGATTGCACGACTTGAGTTTTCTCCACCGCATGTGATGCTTCTTGGATAGTCTCTTGCTTGATGGTTTGTAGATCTTTATTTACCGCAGATTGGGTATTTTGCAGTTGTGCTTGAAGAGCAGCGATTTGAGCCGAGTATTCAGCGCTCTTTTGCTGCATTTGAAATGCGATACCGCCACTGAAGATAATTGAAATCGCGATCGCAATAGCGCCTAGTTTTACACCGCGCTTACCTTGCTTTTCTGCTCTCTCTATTTGCTCTTTATGCTCAGCTTGAGGCTGTTCATTTTGAGCGGTATTTGACGCAGAGGCATCAAGTTTTTGTTCAGGCTGTTTTGTCTCTGTAGAGTCAGCTTTTTCGTTTTCAACAACTACTGGCTGAGTGTCTTGTTTCTTTTCAGGTTCAATATGCTCATTATTTTTTTTGCTTGTCATGCTTATTTCCTGTTCTAGCTAGGGCCGGAGAGCAGCCAGTAATATTTGGTTCGTAGCACTGTGAGTATTGGTCACGTTTGAGAAGCCGAGTTGTTGTGCTCGTTCTACAATGCGCTGGCTTGGGACAAATAAATGTCTTGTTGAAAGCCAAGCCAAATACTCATCAGGGGTAATTGAGCAGAGATACTCCAATTGTTCCTGACTAGTGATGACAACTTTGGACGTTTTTTTGTTTATCCATGTTTGATAGGTATTGTGGTCGCTAATAGGAATATATTCTCTACGGTAGGTCTCACAATAAGAGACTTTTGCACCTCGATTGAGTAGAGAATCTCTAATGAGCTCACGCCCACCATTTCCACGCAGTATCAAAATGGATTTATTATCTACGCCATTAAGTTCAGTAAGTTTGAGAAGATGTTCACTATCACTCACTTTGGGATAGTTTACTTTTTGTTTACTAACTTTGCTTAAAACGTGCGCAGTTTTTTGACCAACGCCAAGATAAAGCGGCGAAGTTGGCCAAATAGATGAAGTTTTCGAAAGGATGTTTTGGGCAGCGGTCACGGCGTGGTGACTGACTGCAATAATGATATCGCTGTTATTAAGCTGGGTGCTTAAATCCGATGAGTGTGGATTATCAACGATACGAATAAGCGGATGATGGATTGCTTGAATCCCTTCATCCGCTAGTTGTTGGCAAAGCGATTGTCCCTCTGAACCGGGACGAGTCACCAACACTGTCATAGTTATTCTTGGTCTGCGTATAGCTTGGTTAAGATTTCTCTCGCGCCATCATCCAGCAATTGATTTGCCAGAGTAACGCCAAGTGCTTCTGCATCTTTGCGAAGGCCAGAGATCTCACCACGAACCATTTTAGAACCATCTGGTTCGCCTACTAATGCACGTAGCCAGATATTATCGCCATCTAATAATGAGTAGCTACCGATAGGAACCTGACAACCACCTTCTAGAGTTAGGTTCATTGCACGTTCGCATAGCACACGATCGGCTGTGTCTTTGTGGTTCAGTGGCTCAAGAAGCTTGATTAGACGTTCATCATCTAGACGACACTCAATACCAACAGCGCCTTGCCCTACAGCAGGTAGAGACTGTTCAGGTTCGATAAAGCTACGGATACGCTCTTCTAGCTCTAATCGCTTAAGGCCAGCTGCTGCCAGCACGATAGCATCGTATTGACCATCATCGAGTTTACCTAGACGAGTACCAACGTTGCCACGCAGCTCTTTAATGATGAGATCTGGGCGATATTCTAGCAACTGACATTGACGACGCAGGCTGCATGTACCTACGACAGCACCTTGTGGTAACTCATCGATGTTGTTGTAAGTATTTGATACGAAAGCATCACGAGGATCTTCGCGCTCACAAATAGTTACTAGACCTAGACCTTCAGGGAAGTCGACCGGTACGTCTTTCATTGAGTGAACTGCGAGGTCAGCACGACCTTCTAGCATTGCTACTTCAAGTTCTTTAACGAATAGCCCTTTACCGCCTACCTTAGCAAGTGGCGTGTCTAGGATGATGTCACCTTTGGTCACCATAGTTACCAACTCAACCTCTAAACCAGGGTGAGCAGCTTGCAGTGCATCCCTTACAAAGTATGCCTGCCAAAGGGCAAGAGGGCTTTTTCTGGTCGCGATACGAATTGGTGCTGAATTTGTCATGGTGTTTCCGATATAGGTTCTGTAATAGGCTAATCCTACCATTGTGAGGCGAAAATTCTTACTGTTTGATCATTCGATACTTTGATAGCAGAGGGAATTTCATGAGTTCACCAAAATAGTGTGATTGGTATCTCATTTGAAACATGGGCTATTATTAGAAATAGTCAATAAAGAGGACACTACGGCGCCGCGAGTTTTACTTTCAGTCATCAAGGGATTCGTAAGTATGACGGCGTCCTTTGCTTTACCGATAAGGGTAAAAGTGTTAAATTGATCACGTTTTGTTGCTGCTTTCGTTCAGTAACTAAACAGAAGTACACTTAATCTCAAACCAAGGACTTACCTTGCAGGCTTACACTCAAACTTTGATTCAACGATTAGACAATCTAAATCAGCAGCGCATTGATCGTGCGTTGGCGTTGATGAATGTCCAGGGCCAGCGAGTTTTTAACCTTATCCCCGCGCTGCTTCACTTCAATCATCCGATGATGCCTGGTTATTATGACCAACAAGTTCCTTTTGGAATTCGTAGCTTCACGCTTAATGAATTCCAAAAGCAATTTGTCTCTGATACTGAATTAACTCTGGGCGGAAAACTTACCGAGGCCGCTGAACCAGCAATCTTGGGTTTGTACACCATGGGCAGCACTTCGTCTATTGGTCAAAGTACCTCAAGTGATCTTGATATCTGGGTGTGTGTATCTCCAGATATGGATGGCGCATCTCGCGATAGCCTGACCAATAAATGTCTGCTTATTACTGATTGGGCTGAAACCTTAGGGGTTGAAGCGAACTTCTTTTTGATGGATGAAGAGCGTTTCCGCTCGAATCATTCTGAAGAGATGACCGGTGATAACTGTGGTTCTTCACAGCACTTACTACTGCTTGATGAGTTCTACCGCTCAGCCGTTCGTTTGGCTGGCCAGCGTTTGTTGTGGCAAATCATCCCGCCAGAAATGGAGGAGTGCTACGACGAGTATGTCCAAGGTTTATGTAACGATGGTTATCTTGATTGCTCGCAGTGGATCGATTTCGGCAAGCTGAACAGTATTCCTGCTGAAGAGTACTTTGGTTCAAACCTATGGCAGCTCTATAAGAGTATCGACTCACCGTATAAATCGGTGTTGAAGGCGATCCTGCTAGAAGCTTATTCATGGGAATACCCAAACACCCAGCTTCTTAGTATTGACACCAAGCGTCGTTTCTTCGCAGATGAACCTGATCTGTATGGCATGGATAGCTACTATCTGATGCTTGAGAAGGTAACTCGCTACCTAGAACGTATCAACGACCATACTCGATTGGATTTGGTGAGACGCTGCTTCTATCTTAAAACCCACGAGAAGTTGTCACGAGATGCGGGTATTGGTTCTGTCGCATGGCGTCGTGAAGCCTTAACCGAGATGACTAAATCTTGGAACTGGGGACATGAAACCATTGCTGAGCTCGACAACCGCCGTAACTGGAAGGTTGAGCAGGTTAAAGTGGTGCACCATGCGCTGCTTGATGCATTGATGCTTAGCTATCGTAACCTGATTCAATTTGCACGTCGTAACGACATCACTTCAGCTATCAGCCCGCAAGATATCAGTATCTTGGCACGTAAACTTTACGCTGCGTTTGAGGTGTTACCAGGCAAAGTGACGCTACTGAATCCACAAATATCCCCGGATCTCCATGAGCCTGATTTGAGCTTTATCGAAGTTCGTCAGGGTCAGTCAAATAAAGCGGGTTGGTACTTGTACAAACAGCCTTTGATTGCACATCGCATTCTCGGTCAGCCTTCACTTGAGCACCATGAGTACTTGAGTAAGTTGGTTGCTTGGTCATTCTTTAATGGTTTGATTACGGAGTCGACGCGTTTGCACTCTGTGGTTCGTGACGCCCACATTGATATCGATAAGTTCTATCAAATGGTGAGCGATCTACGTAATACCTTCTCTTTGCGTAAGCGTCGTCCGAGTATGCAGGCACTGGCGAGCCCGTGTGAGATAAGCCAACTGGCGATGTTCATCAACTTTGAAAATGACCCGACGTCTGAATTAAGTGGTCGCGCATTAAAAGTGGATCTTAAGAATGCCGATATTTTCAGTTTTGGTGAAGAAGGTAAGAGCTTAGTCGGTAGTGTCGATCTGGTTTATCGGAACTCTTGGCATGAAGTTCGTACACTTCATTTCCAAGGCGAAACCGCGATGTTGGACGCGCTGAAGACGGTACTGGGTAAAATGCACCAGGATGCGTTGCCGCCAGAGTCGGTCGATGTGTTCTGTTACAGCAAAAACTTACGCGGTGTGATGCGTAATATGGTGTATCAACTGCTTGCCGAGTGTATCGACTTGCGATTAAAACCAATTGAGCCAGAGAAGCGCCGCCGATTTAAAGCTATTCGCCTGGCAAACAAAATGTTTGGTCTGTTCTTTGAACGTCGTGGCGTTTCGGTGCAGATGCTGGAAAACTCGGTCGATTTCTATCGTAGTATCTCGACGAATAAGCTGAAGGGCTCACCTTTACTGATGCTCGATAAAGAGCAAGAGTATCAGCTACCAGAAGTGGTTGATGGTTTTGCGAGTGAAGGTTTAATTCAATTTTTCTTTGAGGATACCGACAAAGGTTTCAATATTTATGTATTGGACGAGTCGAATCAGGTTGAGGTGTATCACCAGTACAGCGGTGAAAAAGATGAGATGATCGCAAGCGTGAATTCTTTCTACACTTCAGTAAAAGATGAGTCAAAGGTGTCGTCTAAGTTGATTAACTTTAACCTACCTCAGTACTACCAAATTGTTCACCCTGAAGAAGGTAACTCTTATGTGGTGCCATATCGTAACGATGCGACTTTAGCTTCTCGGAGCTCAAAGATAGTCAATATCTAGTCTTACCAAGACTGATTGATATTAAAAAAGGAGTGATTGATTCACTCCTTTTTAGTTTTGCTTACAAATGATTAGACCCAATTAATCTCTTCATCTGCGTGCTTTTCGCACTCTTCTTTGACCATCTCAAACAACGCCATGCCCGTCTTTGAACATGTCCACTTGTCGTCAACTAGCTTGAAGTGAAAGCCGCCAGATTTAGACGCTAACCAGATCTCACGCATTGGTTCTTGGCGATTGATGATAATTTGGCTGCGGTTTTCAAACTCCAACGTCATTACGTTACCAGTCACTTCATAATCAATATCTGCCTCTGATTCATCGATCGCTTCTTCGATGTTTTGCATCTGTATATCGACCAGCTTATGAAATTCAGTCTCGTTCATCCTTTCTATCCTATTGCTTTTCCTGAGTGTGGTGCGATTATAGGGGGCATTGAGTTAATAATCACGATGTGCAAAATGAAAAAACTAATTACAGCTCTGTTTATGGTGTCCGTTATTGGACTTTCTGGTTGTGGTCAAACGGGTCCTTTGTATGATCCTGATGAAGTTCAACAGACTGAACAATCACAATAAGTGAAAAACGCAGAAATCGTTATTTATAAGGGATAAGAACTTTGGATTACTTCAACTATCAGGAAGATGGCCAGCTTTGGGCTGAGGACGTCGCACTTTCACAACTAGCAGAGCAATATGGTACACCGCTGTATGTATATTCTCGTGCCACATTAGAACGTCACTGGAACGCATTTGACTCATCGGTAGGTGAGCACCCGCATTTGGTGTGTTACGCCGTTAAAGCTAACTCGAATCTAGGCGTGTTGAATACCTTAGCTCGTTTGGGTTCTGGTTTTGACATCGTTTCTGGTGGTGAGCTAGAGCGTGTGGTTGCTGCAGGTGGCGATCCGGCGAAAGTTGTTTTCTCTGGTGTCGGCAAAACAGCCGCAGAAATGAAGCGAGCGCTTGAGTTGAACATTAAATGTTTCAACGTAGAGTCTGAGCCAGAACTGGAGCGACTGAATAAAGTGGCCGGTGAACTTGGAGTTAAAGCGCCGATTTCACTGAGAATCAACCCTGATGTTGATGCCAATACTCACCCTTATATCTCTACGGGTCTGCGTGATAACAAGTTTGGTATCGCCTTCGATCGTGCTCCTGCTGTTTATGCGTTTGCTAAAACACTCGATAACTTGTCTATCCATGGTATTGATTGCCACATCGGCTCTCAGTTAACCGATATCGAACCTTTCATCGATGCCACTGATCGCTTGCTTGCGTTGATCGACCAACTACGAGCTAACGATATCAACATCAAGCATCTTGATGTTGGCGGTGGTTTGGGGGTGGTTTATCGTGATGAATTACCACCACAGCCTTCTGACTACGCGAAAGCCTTGTTGGCTCGCCTAGACAATCATTCTGATCTAGAGCTGATTTTCGAGCCTGGAAGAGCGATTGCGGCTAACGCTGGTGTATTATTAACAAAAGTCGAGTTCCTTAAGCCAACAGAGCATAAGAACTTTGCCATTATCGATGCGGCAATGAACGACCTGATGCGCCCTGCACTTTACCAAGCTTGGCAAGATATTGTTCCAGTTAGCCCGCGTCAGGGTGAAGCTGTGACTTACGATTTAGTTGGCCCTATATGTGAAACGGGTGACTTCCTAGGTAAAGATCGTGACCTTGTTCTTGAAGAGGGCGATTTATTGGCTGTTCGTTCAGCAGGTGCTTATGGCTTCGCTATGTCATCTAACTACAACACTCGTTCGCGTGCGGCAGAAGTGATGGTTGATGGCGATAAAACTCATTTGGTTCGTCAGCGTGAAGAGCTTACGAGTCTGTGGGAACTTGAAAACATTCTTCCGGAGTAATTTTAAGCGTTATGCACTTCCACTTTTCTAAAATGCATGGTTTGGGCAATGATTTCATGGTCGTGGACTGCATTACTCAAAATATGTTCTTTTCTCCAGATTTGATCCGTCGTTTGGCGGATCGTCACACTGGTGTGGGTTTTGACCAGCTACTTGTAGTTGAAGCTCCCTATGATCCTGAAACTGACTTCCATTATCGCATATTTAATGCAGATGGCAGTGAAGTTGAGCAGTGTGGCAATGGTGCACGTTGTTTTGCTCGATTCGTTCGCATGAAAGGCTTAACGAATAAGTACAGCATCAACGTGAGCACCAAGAAAGGGAAAATGGTTCTTAAGATTGAAGACAATGATTTAATCACTGTCAACATGGGTATTCCTGAGTTCGAACCGGGCAAGATTCCATTTAAGGCGAAGCAGCCAGAAAAGACGTATATCCTAAGAACGGATGTACACACCTTGTTCTGTGGTGCTGTTAGCATGGGTAACCCACATGTGGTTACCGTAGTTGATGACGTCGATACAGCAGATGTGGATACCTTAGGTCCGCTGCTTGAATCTCACGAACGTTTTCCTGAGCGTGTTAATGCTGGCTTTATGCAAGTGGTTAACCGTGAAGAGGTTCGCTTGCGCGTCTACGAACGTGGTGCGGGTGAAACTCAGGCGTGTGGCAGTGGCGCATGTGGTGCAGTTGCTGTTGGTATAACACAAGGCTTACTGGCTGAGAATGTGAAGGTTCGTCTACCTGGTGGTGACTTACACATTAGCTGGCAAGGCCCTGGGAAACCTCTGTTGATGACTGGCCCAGCAACGCATGTGTTTGATGGTCAGCTTTCTTGCTAATAACGATATAACAAATAGATTTATAAAAAATAAAGGATAGGTTTTGTCTTACGTTGAAGGCGACACTCTGACTGCAGAGGTGGTTGCGGAATATTTACGTGATAACCCAGATTTCTTTCAAAACAGGAAAGATTTGGTTGATCGCCTTGCTATTAATAATGTTGAGCAGGGCGCTGTTTCTCTGGTTGAGATTCAGCTTAAACGTCAGCGTCATAGAATCGAAGAGCTGGAAGAAGAGATCACTGGCCTGATGTCACTAGCGGCGAATAACGATAAAACTTTCTATGAATTCATGGATCTGCAAACTCAAGTGTTGAAATGCAGTGACTTCATTCAGGTTATCAAGGCTGTTGAACAAAAAGCGTTGGAACTAGGGCTTAAGGCTCATGTACGAGTTCTCTCACAATTAGGTTTTTATCAGCTGAATGAAGAGCGTTACTCGAAATTTTCACTTAACCATTTCAATGGCAAAGATGCTTATCTAGGGCGATTGAGAAAGGCAGACAGACACGATTTGTTTGGTGATTATCCAGTTCCAGAGCTAGGCTCTTATGTAGTGCTCCCCCTTGCTAAGCGAACTCCACTGGGTGTACTCGCTTTTTCTAGTGAAGATGGCGGACACTTCCAGCCTCATATGGACACGCTCTTTTTACGCCATTTAGCACTTGTTGTCGCTCATTTGGCGGACACCTTACCTTGGCAGATAAATAATGAGCCTAGAGCCCAAAATACCTCTTCCTAATAGCCTTCAAAAGCCGCTTTCTCGCTTCTATGAATATCTTAGAAGTGAGAAGGGACTCAGCTTACACACCCAACGTAACTACAAACAACAACTTGAAACCATGGCCGCTCATTTAGTCACTCTTGGACTAAAGGATTGGTCTCAAGTCGATGCGGCGTGGGTAAGACAACTTGCAAGTAAAGGCATGCGCGAAGGAATGAAAGCGAGCAGTATTGCGACTCGCTTATCGTCACTGCGCAGCTTCTTTGATTTCCTTGTCTTGCGTGGCGAAATGACCGCCAATCCAGCCAAAGGGGTTTCAGCACCTCGTAAACAACGTCCTTTGCCTAAAAACCTCGATGTTGATGAAGTCGGTCAGTTGCTTGATGTGAATGAGGACGACCCACTGTCAATTCGCGACCGAGCGATGATGGAAGTGATGTATGGTGCTGGATTACGTTTGGCTGAGCTGGTCGGTATCAATCTTAAAGATGTATTGGGTCGACAAGGCGAAATCCGAGTGATTGGTAAAGGCGACAAAGAACGCAAAGCGCCTTTTTCTGGTTTAGCGAAAGAGTGGGTTGAGAAATGGCTCAAAGTTCGTGGTGAACTAGCTTCGCCGGGTGAGCCAGCACTGTTTGTCTCGAAGTTAGGGACTCGTATCTCTCATCGCAGCGTGCAAAAGCGCATGGAAGAGTGGGGCAAGAAGCAATCTGTCGCGAGTCACATCAGCCCGCATAAACTGCGCCACTCCTTTGCAACGCATGTACTGGAGTCGAGCCAAAACCTTCGTGCGGTTCAAGAGTTGCTCGGGCATGAAAACATCTCGACAACCCAAGTGTACACTCACTTAGATTTCCAACATTTAGCACAAGCTTATGACCAAGCTCATCCAAGAGCTCGTAAGAAGAATAAAGATTAGATTAAAGGTTTAACTATGCGAATTTATCGAGGGTTAAAGCCCATCAAAGCCATGACCTTTGATTTGGATGATACCTTGTACGACAACTGGCCTGTGATCATGAAGGTTGAGAAAGAGATGGCGCAGTGGCTTTATCAAAAGCATCCTGTGTCTGCTTCTCTTTCGTTAGAAGAGTGGCAAGGTATCAAACAGCAAGTCGCCTCTGAAAACCCAGCGTTAAAGCATGATGTCACCGTGTGGCGAGAAACACAGATTAAGCGTGGTTTGTTACAACTGGGGTATTCTCAGCAGCAAGCAGAACAAGCGGCTCGTGAAGGCATAGAACACGCCTTGTGGCTGCGAAATCAGGTGGATGTGCCACAAGAAACGCATCGAGTGATGGCTGAGCTGAGCCAACGTATTCCTTTAGTTGCGATTACTAATGGCAATGTCGACCCACATAAAATTGGCTTGGGGCAGTACTTCCAATTAATCCTTAAAGCCGGTCCTGACGGCAGAGCAAAACCCTACCCAGATATGTTTGATAGAGCTCAGCAATACCTAAATTGTGACGCTGAGAATATTCTCCATGTTGGTGACCATCTTAGAACCGATGTCTGTGGAGCGAAGACAAATGGTTTCCAAGCATGCTGGTTTAATGATACTGGTTCCAATTTATATGATTCCCCTAAGGCAACAGTGCTGCCTGATGTTGAAATAGAGCAACTTAGTGATCTTATGCGATTAACTTAATGGCCGTAGTAAGCTTAATGTGTCGCATTTATGATATTGAATTGTTACATTAGTCACAATTAAATGCCTGTTTAGGCTAGGATAATTGGCGACTACTTTTGATCGGAATTTTTGATTCATAGTAGTACGGGTTCTCATTTCACTCGATTTCGAACAAGGGTTGGCATGCAAACATTTACATTTCTCGCAAATACTGAGGAGTTATTTAAGTCTCAATTTGATCAGCGAGAGTGGTGTGACAGCAAACAGTACCTTATTCAAATTTTCTCTGCTCAGTCCTCTGATATCGCTCGTCGAATTGCCAATGCAGCCCTCAATCGCATAGGGCATGCGACGTTAATCGGTCAGAGCGCCCGTTATGTTATCTGTGATAACAGCCTGAAGCATGAATGTACCTTAGTCGTCGTCAGTGAATTTAACGATACCCATTTAACGTCTACAGTTCAGACGTTTACCGGAAACCCAAATCAAGACAGCCAAGATCTCGCTTCTCAATTAAACCTTACAGAAGAAACCAAAACGGTTATCAGCTTGTGCGATCAGGTTGAAGGGCGTGACTATCCTATTTATAGCGCCTTTGAGAGTTTACCTTACGCATTACCAGTTGCTGGTGGGCTGTGCCACGAGAATGGATATGGCCGTTGGGTTATGCATAATGAGCAAACCTACCAACATGCTTGTGTTGCGGTTGCATTGACTAACCCTAGCTTAAAGATTTGGTCGGACGCGTATTCTGAGTGGAATCCTATTGGGATGAAATTGCGAGTGACACACGCAGTTGGAAATCGTTTATATGCGTTGAATGACAAGCCGGCTATCGAGGTGTTCAAACATTACCTTGCTGATGGTAAAGATCTCCCTTTTAGTCAGTTGATGAGCTTCCCCCTGTATCGAGAGCTCGGCAGAAAGAAGTGCATCTCGACGCCTCTACGTATTAATGATGATGGTAGTATTGAGTTTGATAGCCCTTGGCATGTCGGCGAAGAGGCCCAGTTTTGTTATAATCATCCTTCTTTGACCGCAGAAAAAGTGCGTCACGGCGCTGAGATGCTTGCCGTGCATCAGCCTGAATCTGTGATCATCTATAACTGTGTATCTCGACTAGAATTTATCGACAGTAAACTTGAGCTCAAACCATTTGAAGGGATAGTAAACGCGTGTGGTGCATACTGCATGGGCGAACTATATCGCAACGACGATCGCCAAGAGATACTGCATCACAGCCTTACCTATATTGCGATGAGAGAGTCGGACGAGATTAATGAGTTTCGTTGCGAAGATTTTAAGCGAGACTCAACGGTATCGCCACTACTCAACTTAGTCAGAAATGCGGTCGCAGATCTTGACAGTATGAATACTCAGATGGAGAACAAACTCCATCAACAAGCACGTCGCTTAACTGAAAGCTACCGTATTGACTCTCGCACTGGGCTACCTAACCGTATTGTATTAAAAGAACGCCTCAATACGATTTTATTCAATGAACATCTGTTGACGCTGAAGCTGACTAATTTTCATCAAGTTAACGAAAAATACGGTTATCAAGTGGGTGACCAATTACTGCTTGATCTGTCGAATCATTTTGTCAACCGATTGCACCTTAGTGTGGCTACGGAATCCAAGGTAAAGGTTGAACTGTTCAGTATTGGTGTCGGTGAGTGGGCAATTATCTTTAACGCGAGTGTCGATAGCGTGAAGATAGAGCAACGTTTCGTCGAGTTTGCTGATGGTATTGAGCATATTAATTTTGAGCCATATGGATTAACCGACATAGACTACCTTTCGGTTTCTCTGTGTGGTGGTTTCGCTAGTCGCTGTGATTTCTTAGCTGATAGCGGTGATGAGATCTTGTTGAAAGCGATTGAAGCTCGACGCTACGGGGTGCGGAACAATACTCACATCACTAATGCCAAAAACATTCAGGTGAGTGAGGAAGATCGTAAAGAACAACTAGGCTGGCTGAGCTGTGTAAGCCGCGCAATCTTAGATCAGAACATTATCACCTACTCACAGCCGATTGTGGCGTCTGGTACTCACGAAATGATTGGCCAAGAGTGTTTGGTCAGAATCATGGAGTCGGACGGTACCATTGTACTCCCTGGTAAGTTCTTACCCATTATTGCTGACACGCATCTCTATACTCGCCTTAGCCGGCACATGATTCGAAACACCATTGGCTACATGGCAAATAAGCAGAGTTCTTTTTCAATCAACCTATCCCCACAAGACTTACTGAGCGATAAGACGCTTGAGGTTCTCGAGTCAGCGATTAGTGGTATGAACGACCCTACTCGACTTGGTCTAGAGGTTCTCGAGTCTGAACAGATCAAAGATTATGGCCGCATGATAGAAGTGTGTGATCACTTCCGTGCTCTTGGGGCGAGAATCATTGTTGATGACTTTGGTTCTGGTTATTCCAATATTGATGAGATCATTAAACTTGAGCCGCAGATCATAAAGCTCGACGGTAGCTTGATTCGCAATATCGACAAAGACCCAAAGCAAAGGAATATCGCCTCTCAATTAGTACGCTTGTGTCAGGTGTTTAACGCCAAAACAGTTGCCGAATTTGTCCATAACCAACAGGTTTGTGAAATTGCAGAGCAAATGGGTGTCGATTATCTGCAAGGTTATTACTTTGGTGAGCCTAAGCGACTGTTTTAGTTATTAAAGCCCTCAGACCTTAACGTCACTTGCTTTTAAAGTGCTTCACTGGCACTGATGATGGCTCTTTAGTAGAATGAATGATGTCTAACTAGCGTCACATTATTTATCAGACGATTGTAAGTATTCCGTGCAAGCTTTATCTATAATAAGCACAATAACAAATCATTAACGTAACGATTAATGTGAATATGCAATCGACCTCTTTCCAGATACAAGACATTAAGTACACCCAGCGTGAATTGCAAAAGATAGATTTTCATCCACATGACAATCTACTGATTCAGGTGTTTTCTTCTTTCGAGAAAGATTCGGTGTTGGCTGCCTGCCAAGTAATCCAGTCGACTTTCCCCAACGCCAAATTGATTGGTTGTAGTGCTAATCACTACATCAGCCAAGGTGTAATCCTGCATAAAGGTCTCTATGTTATTGTTACTCGCTTTGAAGCGACGTCTTACACTTGTGGGGTTGTCGAATATAGCGAGCAGCCTCGACGGGATAGCCAAGCGATGTGGCAGCAGCTTGAATGTAATGCTGATACTCAAAGCATTATCTGTTTCGCCGATCGCTTGCAGATAAATAACCAAGATCTATTTTCAGCGTTTGAGCAGTCGATATATTCATTACCTGTTTGTGGCGGTGCATCGACCATTACAGAGCATGGACGATGGGTGATGCTCGATGGTATTTGCTATGAAAATGCCTATGTCATGTTAGCACTGCACAGTGTTGAACTCTCAATTACTAAGGGGTATTACTGCGAATGGAACCCCATTGGTCGTACCTTCCGAGTGACTGATGCTCAAGATAATCGGCTAGCTGAATTGGACGGTATACCTGTCCGAGAAGTCTATAATCGTTACCTCGCTGACGGTCTCGAAATCCCTTTTGAGCAACTGTATAACTTCCCCTTGATGGTCGGTGAACCCAAAGACCAGAACACTCACTTACCGCTCAAGGTGACAGAGGGCGGAGAGATCGAATTCAGTGGGTCGTTTCAGGTTGGTGATGAGGTGCGGTTTTGTTATGACCATCCTTCATTGACCCTAGAGCAAATCCGATTGGGCGTTCAACAGATTGCTTCCCATAAGCCAGAACAGTTTTTTATCTACAACTGTACCTCTCGCATTGATTTCATTGATGGCAACCAAGAGGTTGAGGTTTTCCAAGCATTAGCGGACACCTATGGCGTTTACTGCATGGGAGAGCTCTATCAAGATAATGGCCAGCAACGAATTTTGCATCATAGCCTCACTTATCTTGCGCTTAGGGAAGGTGAGGGCAAGGCGGTATTGCCATTAGAGACACAACCCGCGACCAATATTTCCCCTCTGTTTTCATTGATACGAAATGCTCTGCTTGATGTCGATGACATGAACAACAGCATGGCGAGTAAGATTCAACAGCAAGCGACCGCATTGACCGCGAGCTACCGAATTGATCGCCGTACAGGCTTACCTAACCGAAGCGTATTGCGTGAAAAGCTGTCAAAAATGAGTACCGATAGTCATTTGTTGGCTTTGAAAGTCACGACATTTGGCCAAATCAATGAGAAGTATGGCTATCGAGTCGGTGACAAGCTTCTGCATGATTTAAGCGAGTATTTTCAAAAGGCGCTGTGGCAGTTCTTTGATGAGGGGTGTCAGCTCTATAGCATTGGTATCGGTGAGTGGGCGGTGGTGTTTGATAGCTGGGTGGGGCAAGAACATATTCATCAGCGTTTTTCTGAATTTGCAGACCAAACGGAACATGTGAATTTTGAACCAACGGGGTTGCCTGATATTGATTACCTGTCGGTATCCATCTGTGCGGGTATAGCCAGCCGTCGAGATTTTCCTACGACCTCGATTGATGATTTGTTGTTGAAGGCGATTGATGCTAGGCGCAGCGCCGTGAGTCAGAACAAGCATCTAGTGAGCGCCAAGACGCTCATTCAATTGGAGAAGCATCGCCAAGAGCAGCTTGGCTGGCTGTCGTGTGTCAGTCGCGCGGTGCTTAATCAGAATATTGTGGCGTGTTCCCAACCTATTGTCTCGGCACACAGCCATCAGGTAGAAAGCTATGAGTGCTTGGTCCGAATTGAAGAGGACGGTCAGTTGATTGCACCGGGTAAGTTCTTGCCAATCATAGAAGGAACGCATCTCTATACGCGCCTGAGTCGCCAGATGATAACGCGTACCTTTGATTTTATGAGTCAGCGAACCGATTCGTTCTCAATTAACTTGGCGCCACAAGATTTTAGCAATGAGAAAACCATTCTTCACCTTGAGCAAGCCATCAAGAAAATCAGTCACCCACAGCGTATTGGCTTAGAGGTGTTAGAAACGGAACAAATTCAGGATTACGGTCGCTTGATCGAGGTGTGTAATCACTTCCGCGACCTTGGTGTGAATATTATTGTTGATGACTTTGGTTCCGGCTATTCGAACATTGATGAGATATTGAAGTTAGAACCACAAGTCATAAAGCTTGATGGCAGTTTGATTCGCAATATCGATAAAGATAAGAAACAGCGCAAGATCGCTCAGCAACTGGTGAGTTTATGTCAGATTCTGAATGCTAAGACGGTGGCTGAATTTGTTCATAACGAACAAGTGTGCCGTATTGCGGAAGACATGGGTATCGATTACCTGCAAGGTTACTACTTTGGTCAGCCTCAACGCTTATTCTGATAGGGAGAGTAGAATCTCTTTTCAAGGAACAGCTAGAGTGTGCGTTTCACGTGAAACACTAAATGGTTCAATAGATTAAAGTACGATGTAAAAAGGGTGAGCTCATGGCTCACCCTTTTTGTTTTCAGTATCTGTCCCGCCCTAAAATGTGCTTATTGCCTTCC
This sequence comes from Vibrio sp. 10N.222.54.E6, assembly GCF_041473955.1. Taxonomy (NCBI): domain Bacteria; kingdom Pseudomonadati; phylum Pseudomonadota; class Gammaproteobacteria; order Vibrionales; family Vibrionaceae; genus Vibrio; species Vibrio sp. 10N.222.54.E6. The sequence goes on from NZ_JBFRTD010000049.1 coordinate 18,452, forward strand.
CGTGCTCTTGCTTGATCTATTTGAGAGCATGGCCACATTTGTCGGCGTGGAATACTTTTAGATACTGTTGGTAGTAGTCATCAATGAGCTTGGCAGGTTCGCTTTCACCTAAAGATTTGAGCAACTCAATGCCCACTTCGCAAGTACACAAATGGCCACTGTCTTGATTGCGGCGCAAGGTGTAAGAGGATTCACTGGTGATGTCGAGATGAACTTGTGGGACTGCTTGTAACCACGAGCTCTTGTTAAGCATCTTCTTCGCTTCTTGCCATGTGCCATCCAAGATGATGAATAGCGGTTTACGATTCTGGGCTTGGGTCATCACAGCTTGCTGACACTCGATGCTTTGATCACTTGGGAATAACAGAAACGGTTGTCGTGTTTCATCTTCAAGCAGTGCCATTAGCTCCGCTGGTGGTGTTTTCCTTTGCCATACCAAGGACTGACACTGCTCAAGAGATTGCTGAAGCAGCTTTCCGGTGTTGGTGTCTCGCGACAGCTCATTCTCATGAGTCAATAGTACAAGATCAGTTTGGCTTTCAACCGTCGGTATTAGATGACAAACGCACTGGTGAGTGAAGCCACAACCGGGGCAAGCTTGTTGGTTACTCATGTTTACAGCTTTACTCCACTTTGTGCGGGTGAGATACCATCAGCAAACAAAACCACGTCGCTGATATCAGCATCATCTGCAACTGGAGCGACACTTGGGTTTAGCGGGTAGCTGACACCTGAGTATGACAGGGTGTGTTTTGCAGGTGTAGCACCGCCGCCACTGACATTGAAGATCAGATCCTGCCAGCCGTGGTTTTGCGATTTACCTAAGCGTATGTCGCCCTTAACCAGTGTCACTCGGCTATTGAAGCGCCAGTTATCTTGATGGTTTTCGAAAATTAGCAATGTACAGCCACCAGAGCCACACCAATCGAGCTGGGCAAGCAGTTCTTCCTTACCATCGCCATTTAAGTCGTAGGTTAACCAGCGGTACTTGGTATCGTCAGGTGAGCTGTTGTTGATCTTAAAATACTCACGGATCGCTTGGTCGACTTTTAGATCAAGTTGATCACTGGAGTTCACCTGCTTTGCGGTTAGATCAACGTTAGCGGTGGTGTTTACTTGCGCTTGTGCATTCTTAGCTTCGAATAGCACCAGACCGCCATTGGCAATCGGGTAGACAACGTTGCCCACTTTCTCTTTTTCAGCGACGAGCTTACCGTTATCGAGCGTGAAGATGCGCTCAGAGATCAAATACTGTTGCTGGTGGCGAGTCATAACCACTTGTACCTGATTTTGATTCAGTTGCTGCCAGAAGCCCTGTTCAACAATAGAAGGGTCTCCATTGCTGTATGAATAAGTCGTGATAGCACTGTGGTCATCGTTGAGTTCAAGGTTGATAGAGAATCCAGTGTTCTGCGTTGAGCTCGCGAAGTAGAGCCCACTCCAGTCCAGTGTTGAGTCTTGGTTAGAGACCGTTGCACAGCCATTATAGTTACTGTCATTGAGGTTAAGCTTGGCATGCCATCCATAGATAGAATCACTCATACCGTCGCTACAGCTCTCCTTCGTAAGGTTGAGTTTGCCTTGTGCTGTTTTACCCTCTAATTGGTAATCACGACTGCTTGGTGTGGTGCGGCTCGATTCAATATCAAGGAGCTGTGGCTGTTCGCCCATCTTGGTGTATTTGAGCTGGTCTTTATCGAAGGTTGCTGACCAAAAGGGTTCGTTACCGAATACTCGTGTTGAACGCAGTGGTTGGTCACAACGATTAGGGTTTTCTGCGGTTAGGATATTCACTTGATCAACCACGAAACGTGCCGTGAAATCTGCGTTATACCCGGTTTGGCTCGGTACGGTTAGGTGACCAATCAGCTCGCCATATAAAGCTTGGTAAGGTCTCGTTGAGAGCCCTTGTGCTTCTAGCGCTAACTCTGGAGATAAGTTTAACCAGTATTGTTGTTGGCTACCGCAAGGGGTGAAGGTTCGGCTTTCATGGCCAACCACAACCTGACCACGCATGATGAAGGTTTGCGGTTGAATGCTCAGTGGCTCATCCAAGGTTGCTGGTGGTAGTTCTGGCTTTTGGGGAGCATCTGGCGCTGTGACACAGCCTTGTAGAGTGAATGCGACTAGCCATGTCACTGGGTTTTTCATTACCTTCATGTTATATCTTCCTCGGAGCAACCGTTAATTGGATTTATTATGGCATATTGGTTATTTAAAACAGAACCCGACACCTTTTCTATTCAGACTCTGAGAGTACAAAAAACCTCTTGTTGGGAGGGTGTACGCAACTATCAGGCTCGAAACATGATGCGTGATGACGTCAAGCTTGGAGACTTGGTGATGATATACCATTCATCATGTAAAAAAGTTGGCGTGGCGGGGATCGCGAAAGTAACCAGAGAAGCCTACCCAGACCACTTTCAGTTCGACCCAGAGAGTGATTACTACGACCCTAAGTCTTCGCCCGATAATCCACGCTGGATAATGGTTGATGTTGAGTTTGTGCGAGTGACTGAACGCTTGATTCCTTTGGCAACACTTAAAGCCATGCCTGAACTGTCAGAAATGCCACTGGTTAAACGGGGCAACCGATTATCGATCATGCCGGTTACCGAACAAGAGTGGCAGGCAATATTAAGCAAAGAAATACAGGGTTCTCGATAGCGTTAGAGAGAGCTTTTTACGTAAGGTTCAAAAAAGGCAGCTAGTTGGCTGCCTTTTTATTTATTCAGATCTCTTCGACGAGACGAGATTAGAGCAGGTGCTTTTCTAGATAGTGAGCAACGGCGTCGTCTGCGTTGCTGCCAATCACTTCATTGTCTGGTAGAGCTTTCATCACTTTTTCATGTGATGTGCCCATGATTAGACCTTTACCCGCCATCGCCAGCATCTCTGCGTCATTCATGCCATCACCAAAGGCAACACAGTTATCCAGTGTTAGGTTCAATGATTTCGCAACAGCGTCTAAGGCGTGGCCTTTAGATACTTCAGCGGCCATCACTTCTAAACACCAAGGTGTTGAGAAGGCGATGTTCAGTTTGTCTCCAAACGCATCTTTTAGCTTTTGCTCAAACGTGACCAGATATTCGTGGTCTTGCTCTGGATGTGTGAAGAAGACTTTAGCAATGCCGTCGCTTGGGGCATTATCAGCTTCAAATCGCTTGTAGCTAAAGCCAGACTCACTATGGAACTTAGCGAGCATTTCGTCTTCACGGTCGAGTAGCCAATCTTCATTCTGGTACATATGAATAAAGATATTTGGATCTTGGCGAACAATATCAATAACCGGTTGAACTAATTTCTGAGGGACGTCCTGGCTATACATCAGTTGATCGTTCTGGTCGTGTACGCGAGCACCGTTTGACGTGATCATGTATGCCGGAATCCCTGCAATTTGACGAATCCCTGCTACGTCGACGTGATGGCGACCCGTAGCGAAGATAAAGGTGTAACCTTGCTCGTGTAACTTCTTAAGCGTTAGTTTGGTAAAGTCGCTTAGCTGATGGTTGGGAGCCAAAAGCGTACCATCTAAATCAGAAGCAACAATTTTCACGGAATCTTTAAGTGCAGGAATAGTCATTTAACCCTCATTGCAAAATGCTTAGCAAATATCAATACTAGCCAACGCTAGCATCGTTTTAACCACAATATCTCTAGGTGGAAATTGTATGCCAATTTCATGCAAGAAAAGAGGGCAAAGCTCACTTACTTCTCTTCCTCTTTAGCGCTTATCTTCTTGGTCGGTTACTTAGCCTATTAGCTTATTCGATCTAGGCAAAAAACTGATTGATAGCATCCAGTGTGTGATTACGGTATTCATCTTGCTCAAACAGTACCTCATGCCTAGAACCCTCAATCACCTTAAACTGGCAATCAGAGTTGGTTTTTTTCAGCTTATTGATGAACTTCACTTGAGCATCGTTACTCACAATCTTCTCTTCCCCTGCCTGAATCAATAGCAGTGGGATCTTGATTTGACGAGTTTGTTGTATTGCCTGCTTGGCGGCCATTAACCCTTGCCATACCCAGCGAGTACTTGGTCCGCCAACCTGCAAAGAAGGGGAACCGTCATATAAGCAACGGAACCACTGATAGCGCACCTTACTGTGGCTTAATAAGTTATTTTCGAAGGGCTTAGAGTAATACGCCTGTTGCCCGGGGGCATAAGTCGGCTTGGCATAGAAAGCGGTGAGAGCTTGCCCAACAAGCATTGCGATAGGCTTGAAGTACCATTCAGTATTTATCCCAAACATCGGAGCGCACAGAGTGACTTTGTCAAACGGGTGGTTGGGATGAGTTTGCAAGTAGCGAGTGGCGATTGTACTGCCCATCGAATGTGCGAGCAGGTAGCGATTGGAATACTTGCTAAGATCAAAACTGGCAATAATGTCAGACATATCTGATACGTAATCATCAAACTCGTGAATGTGACCAATGTCAGAGTCTGTTACCATACGTTCCGACTGACCTTGACCTTGGTGGTCAAATGAATAAACGTCATAACCTTGCTGATAGAAATCATAAAAGAGCTCTTGGTATTTTAAGCAGCACTCGATGCGACCATTTGAAATAACAATAGCTTTGGTGTGTGTCGGAGAAGTTAAGCTACACCAGTACAACCTTTTTTTACCAGATGATGTGACATAACCATCCTTTCGTTGTTGCCAAAGGGTGGAGATCGGGTGTTTAATCGCTTGCTCGAACTCAGGTTCTTGCGTGTATGAAAACAGGGTGGCACTGTGGTTTTCCATGGGAAATTACCTGAACTGATGCATGTGAGAGCGTCATCGCTACTAATGTTGTTAGATTAAAGAACTAGTAAGGAAATGCAAATGGATACTCATGTTTGGCTTGCTTATGTCGTCACGGCGATTTTGTTTAGTTTGGCACCGGGCTCAGGTACCGTTAACTCAATCAGCAATGGGCTCAGCTATGGCACCAAGAAGTCACTTGCGTCGATCGTAGGCTTACAGCTCGGTCTTGCATTTCATATTATGCTGGTGGGAGCGGGTATTGGTGCACTAGTGGCAAAGTCCGCCTTGGCATTTACCATCATCAAATGGGTAGGCGTGGTTTATCTTCTATGGTTAGGCATTCAAAAGTGGCGTGATAAGTCTAGCTTGGTGGCTTCAGAAGAAAAATCAACGCTATCGAGTGGCAAGCTGCTCAGAAATGCAGTGCTTATCAATTTGACTAACCCAAAATCTATCGTGTTCTTAGTTGCTCTGTTTCCGCAATTTATCGATCCGACACAACCGCAAGCACCGCAGTTGTTGGTGCTTGGAGTGACCACTGTATTTATTGATAGCGTGGTTATGTTGGGTTACACCTCATTAGCTTCACAAATGGGACGTTTTATTCGCTCAGATCGCATAATGGGTAAGATAAATAAAATATTTGGTGGTATGTTCATGGGTTGCGGCGCTTTGCTGGCTGCTGCCAAAGCTTAATGAAAGTAATAGAGTTATAGTTAAATCAATTAGAGTTATCAATAAATGACCGCTACGTACGTTGCTCGACAACCTATCTTAAACCGTAACAAGAACACGCTTGGTTATGAGCTGCTGTTTCGTGACGGTGATAGGAATGCCTACCCCGCGCATATTGAATCTAATCGAGCAACGTATCGCCTGATCGTTGAAAACTTCTTGTCCGTTGGGCTTAACCCTTCGATCCCATCTTCACGCTGCTTTATTAATTTTCCGTATCAGAGCTTGATTCGCCGTCTTCCAATGAGCTTACCGAAAGATAAGGTCGTAGTTGAGATTCTTGAAACCTGCCAACCGACCGATGAGCTATTAGAGGTAATCAAAGAGCTTTATCAAGCAGGGTATATGATTGCCCTAGATGACTTTACTTCGACACCTGAGTGGGAACGTTTCCTTCAATATACGCATATTGTTAAGCTTGATATCATGCAGATGGGGTTGGATGCGGCGTGTGAGTTAGTCAAAAAGCACGAAGGGAAGAAGTATAGTTTTCTTGCTGAGCGGGTTGAAACGGAACAAGAGTTCCAACAAGCGAAAGAAGCAGGGTTTAAGTTTTTCCAAGGCTATTTCTTTAGTAAGCCAGAAATCATAAAGACTAAGTATATTAGCCCAGAGCAAGTGATAGCGATGGAGCTATTCCAAGAGGTCTGTAAGCCGGATGTCGACTTCCAACGTGTTGAAAGCATCGTCGCGAAAGATATTGCCTTATCCTATAAGCTTCTGCGCTTTGTGAATACTATGTCACCCCGCCTTGAGGTCACCATCTCTTCATTTCGTCAGGCCTTGGTTTATTTAGGGCAAGAGAAATTGAAAATGTTTGTCTCGCTAGCAGTAGCGTCTTATGTCTCTGATAAAAAGCCCAAAGAGCTGTATGGCCTGTCTTTGCAGCGTGCGCAGTTTTGCCAACGGATGTCTCGTTACCAAGTATTTAAAGGGCATACTGAACAAGCCTTTATGATTGGTTTGTTCTCATTACTTGATGCGTTGCTCGATCTGTCGTTAGAGAACTTAATTGAACAATTACCGTTATGCACAAGTATTAAGGTCGCCTTGCTGCGCAGAGAAGGTCCATATGGCGCATTATTAGCACTTGAAGAAAGTTTCGAACATGCTGATTGGCAAAAGATTGATGATCACTGTGCTGATCTAGGGTTGAACGTGGAACAAGTGAAAACAGAACTCACTGAAGCTCGACGTTGGAGCCATATTGTTACCAACAAGCTCTGATATTCTTCGTTAAACTTTTATGACAATGAAAACGCACGCCTTGACGTGCGTTTTTTTACAACTAATATATATGTACATCCATATATGAGTATGTAGTTATGCTTCCTCACCAATTTTTTAAATTACTGTCTGATGAAACGCGAGTGCGTTGCTTAATGTTGATTGTGCGCCAAGAGTGCCTATCTGTTGGTGAGTTGACTCAGGCATTACAAGAAAGTCAGCCAAAGATTTCCCGCCATCTTGCGCAGTTGCGTTCAAACGGAATTTTAACTGACGTTCGCCAAGGGCAGTGGGTGTTCTACCGTCTGTCACAAGATTTACCGGGTTGGATGCTAAAGTTAATTGATGACCTTATCGCATCGAACTGTTTGAAAACTGAATACCAACAGGATATTGAGCGCCTAGAAGCCATGACTTCACGCCCTCAATGTTGCGTTTAAATACATTTAAATTTATTGCCAAAATCGTTGAGATTGCAGTTAGGCATAGTCAACAACACTGCGGCTTCAAACATGAAGGCAATTAACTGAGAGAAAAGAGTATGACAGTCAAAGTAGGTATTAATGGTTTTGGCCGTATCGGCCGTTTAGCACTTCGCGCAGCGTTTGATTGGGCGGAAATTGAGTTCGTACAGATTAACGATGTGGCTGGCGACACCGCGACATTGGCGCATCTTCTTGAGTTCGATTCGGTTCAAGGTCGCTGGAACCACGAAGTCATGGTTGAAGGCGATGAGATGATCATCAACGGTCAACGCATTAGAACTACGCAAGAGCGCGATATCGATGCGATCGATTGGTCTGGTTGCGATGTTGTCCTTGAAGCGACCGGTGTTCACCGTAAGGCATCTTTCCTAAACAAATACCTTGAGCAAGGTGTGAAGCGTGTTGTGGTATCGGCGCCAGTGAAAGAAGAAGGCATTGCAAACATCGTTGTCGGTGTGAATGACGCTATCTTCGATCCAGCGGTACATAAGATTGTGACTGCGGCATCTTGTACGACTAACTGTCTTGCGCCTGTTGTGAAGGTGATTAACGAGAAGTTAGGCATCGAGAACGCAGCCTTTACCACTATTCACGATCTCACCAATACGCAAACTATTCTTGATGCGCCCCATAAAGACTTACGCCGTGCACGTGCATGTGGCATGAGTCTTATCCCGACAACAACGGGCAGTGCAAAAGCGATTGTTGAGATTTTCCCGGAGCTTGAAAATCGTATTAATGGCCACGCGGTTCGTGTACCACTAGCGAACGCTTCTCTGACCGACATCATCTTCGAAGTGAAGCAAGACACCACAGCTGAAGAAGTCAACGCGATGCTGAAAGAAGCGTCTGAGAATGAACTGAAAGGCATTCTTGGCTTTGAAGAGCGTCCCCTGGTTTCTATCGATTACAAAGGCGACCAACGCTCAACTATCGTAGATGCGCTATCAACCATGCTAGTTGGTAAGCGCATGGTTAAGATCTACGCTTGGTACGACAACGAGATGGGCTACGCAACACGTACTGCTGAGCTAGTTCGTACCGTTGGTCTGGCTTAATTTATAAGATTTTTAAGAGATAGATGATGATGATGACAAACTCTCAAGTACACCCAACATGGCAACTAGATCTAGAAACTGGTGCGTTAGTGCTTACTCCGTGCCCAGGAACTAAAGACGCTGACCTAGATGCATCGTTAACGCAACTGAAAGCACAAGGCGTTGAAGCTATCGTGACAGCACTTGATGACCATGAGCTTGCAAGCAAAGACGTTGCGGCACTTGGTGAGAAGACACGTGCGCTAGGCATGCAATGGTTTCAAATCGAAATCGAAGACGACTGTGCACCGGGTGCCGATTTTGCTGCGAAATGGCAGGCGGCGAGCCCTGCACTACACCAAGTCGTGGATAACGGCGGCAAGGTAGCAATGCACTGCATGGGCGGCTCTGGCCGTACTGGTTTGCTGGCTGCACACCTGTTGTTAGAGAAGAGCTGGGACATGAATAAGATTGTTCAAGAGGTGCAGGCACTGCGTCCGGGCGCATTCACTAAAGCCATTCAGGTTGAATACATTAATGGCGTAGCTTCTGCGTAGCTCTTCATTCTTGAACCTGCAGCGTTGTTAACTGCGCAAGTTCACCGGATCGCCGGCCGCCCTAATCACATAGAACACCTATGCTCATAGGGCTGAACTTGCTTGTTGCCTAGCTGCAACTCCAATTATTTTGAGTATAAGTTAAGTGGAAAGTAAGAATTAGAGCTTTTGGACACCTATGATCTAAAAGCTCTTTTTGTTTAGATTGCAGAGATAGCGTTATGTTTTCAAATCTAAGTAAGAGCGTTCGCCAATACATGCTGGTGACCTTCAATTACTGGAACTTCACCATTACTGATGGTGCACTTCGTATGCTGGTGGTCTTGTATTTCTATGACCTTGGCTACAGTTCGTTAGAGATCGCCTCACTGTTCCTTTTTTATGAATTCTTTGGTGTGGTGACTAACCTAATCGGTGGTTGGTTAGGGGCGCGTCTTGGCCTCAATAAGACCATGAATATCGGCTTAGGGATGCAAGTTGTCGCCTTGGGCATGCTCGCGGTGCCAACCGTAATGTTGACCATTCCTTGGGTAATGGCGGCGCAGGCCTTGTCTGGTATCGCTAAAGATCTCAATAAGATGAGTGCTAAAAGCTCGATTAAAACCTTAGTCCCAGATGAGCAGCAAGGTGCGCTTTATAAGTGGATTGCGATTCTAACCGGATCTAAGAATGCACTGAAAGGTGCCGGGTTCTTTATCGGTGGCTTACTGCTTTCGACGATTGGTTTCCAATACGCAGTGCTCGCGATGGCTGCTGTGCTGACCTTGGTCTTCATTGGCAGTTTAGTGAGCTTAGAAGCAGACATGGGCAAAGCGAAAACCAAACCGAAGTTTAAACAAATCTTCTCTAAGTCTGAATCCATCAATATCTTGTCGGCTGCGCGTATGTTCCTGTTTGGTGCTCGTGATGTGTGGTTTGTGATTGCTTTGCCGATTTATCTAGGCAGTGTGTTTGGTTGGGACCACTCATGGGTGGGTGGCTTCTTAGCGGCTTGGACCATCGCATACGGTTTTGTGCAGGGCATTGCACCTAAGATTACTGGTAAAGCACAAGGCAAGGTGCCTGATGGACATGCAGCGCTACTATGGGCGGGTGCATTGGCTATTGTGACTGCCGGTATTGCCTATGCGGTGCAAATTGGCTGGCAACCAGAGCTAGTTATCATCGGTGGATTGATGGTATTTGGTGCCATCTTTGCGGTGAACTCATCACTTCACTCATACCTGATTGTGAGTTACGCGAAAGGCGATGGGGTTTCTCTTGATGTTGGTTTCTACTACATGGCAAACGCGATGGGTCGCTTGATTGGCACGATATTGTCGGGCTTGGTATTCCAGATGGCCGGTTTGTCTGCGTGTCTGTGGGTATCCTTCGCATTCTTAGCGATAACGACGGTGATCTCTCTGCGTTTACCTAAAGTGCCTGAAACATCAACTGCATGAGCCTCATTTGTAAGAGTTAAAGTCGCATAACCTAGAGTCGAATGAGCTAAATTCGCGATAAGCATCTCCTTTAACAATAAGCTGACTTGGTATTTATTCCGGTCAGCTTTTTTATTGCTATAGTAGAATGATTGAATATTAATCAGGCATTTACATGAAGCAGCGAATTCTCTTTTTTGATTTAGCACGATGTGTCGCGGCCATAGCTGTTATCGCGATTCATGTTTTGGCGCCTTATCGTAATGAATTAAGCACCATTCCTTTCGGTGAGTGGCTGACTGCCATTACGGTGAATGGTTTCAGCCGATGGGCAGTGCCTGTGTTCATCTTGATTTCTGGTGCATTGATGCTGAGTGATCAGCGCCCGTTTGATGCTAAATACTACCTCAAGCGCCGTCTGGGTAAGGTACTGATCCCATTCATTGTTTGGTCGCTTTTCTATACCTACCTATCAGGTTGGTCGCTAATGGGTTTTGATGCGGGCGTGAGTTGGGAGGTTTTGCTCAATAGTTATCATCACTACACGTACTATCACCTTGGTTTCTTCTATTACTTCATCCCACTCTACTTTGTGATTCCTTTTTTACAGATCATGGTCAGAAAGTACGGTGATAGATCTGTCTATGCCTTTACGGCTGTATGGTTGTTCACAACGCTATTGTTCTTATTGAAAATCGATGGCCCTTGGAGTCACGAGTTGTGGTTGTACACCGGGTACTTACCGTTGGGTTACCTGCTGTATAAGATGGTTCCACTTAACAAGATGACTGTCGGCGTGAGTGTGTTACTTGGTGGATTAGCGTTACTGACCACGGTTTATATGGTGGTTGATGCAAGTTTGGTCGCAGAAGAGTACACGGTAGGGCGTTGGTTATCTTACAAGACGTTGAACACCGTATTAGCGGCGAGCATGGTGTTCATGGTGTGCCGTTACTATGGTGAAGGCTTGTCTGAGAAGAGCAATCAAGTGGTTGGTTTTATCAGTAAACACAGCTTAGGTATTTATCTGCTGCACCCGATTTTCTTATGGCCAATGAAAGAGTTCGGTTGGTACCAAGGCCACCCTGCTTGGGTTATTCCATTATGGATCGTGATCAGCGGAGCTGGCGCGTTATGGATGAGCTGGTTGGTCTCTAAGTCAGAGAAAACACGTTGGTTATTGCCTTAGCGGTGGGTGCTAAGGCTTTCTGATGGATTGCTTAGAAGATACAGTTGAAGTACCTAATGTTTAGCGCTTCAATGCAAAGTGTAAGAACTTATCGCCTTGGTAGGTTAAGGTACCTTTGTCGCCAGGGTTCAGGGCGTGGAAGTAGTGGATTCCGACTTGGAACTCTCGTTTTGGACCAACCACACCACGTTGAACGTAAATCCAATACTCTTGATCTTCTTGGCCAGGTTCTGCATCAGGAAGGTCGATGGATTGTTTGTCCAACACAGTGACGTTCACTTTCTTTTCTGGCGCATTTTCACCTTGTGAGTGCTTTCGATAGAAACCAAGAAATACCCAAGCCGCTAGACCGGCGAGTGCAAAGATGGCAAAAAAGAGTGAATTAGGCATGTAACCTCCATGTAGTCGTGATGGTTATTCTAATCTTTCAAGCAATAGGGATATGTGTTTCAAGCCGTTATTCGTGAACTGTTGTAAGCCAAGCTGATTATTTTTCGGCAGACATCACATTTAGAGGCCAGTTTGGGATAAAGCATTGTTATTTATTGTCTCTTTCTCTCGTAAATAACAGTGATTTTGTATAAGAATAGGGAAATGCTCGACTAGAATTATAGTGTGGAGTGGGAGGGCTAATATGACCGATATTGAAAAAGTGGTGACAAGAACTCGTAATATAGAGAAATTATTGAGGCTTCAATATCATGCCGAAGGCGAAGGATTGCATGAGCTTGTGTCAAGCTGTGAAGAAAGGCTACCGCACGATACGGTGAGTAAGCTGCGTTATATCGCAACGTGTCGTAATAAGGTAGTCAATGAGCATGAGGCTAAGTTGGAAGACCAGCATAAGTTCATCATGATGTGTAACGACTGTGAGAAGGAGTTGACTCCACGTAGTGGTCGTTTTATTTGGCGAGTTGCAATCTTACTGATGATGGCAATGACTTTAGCTGCTGCTGGTTTCTATTATGCGAACTGGGATGTGTTAACACTGCATCTGTTTTCGAAATGAAAAAATTGAACAAAAAAAGGGACGCTAATGGCGTCCCTTTTTTTATCTGTAACTTGCTTAGTACATCATCGGTAGTGTCATTAGACCTACAACTACCGCGATCATTACAAGTCCTTGTCTTTGCGAAGATGAAATCATAACACTACTCCTAAATTTGGTTGTCTCTCGCTATGTTTTAAAGAATAGCACTACTTATGGCTTTAGATCAAGAATTACTTTCGAAGCCTTTAAAAGTGATAGAAAACTATTGGGTTTTCTATCACTTTTGCTATGTTTTACTGTGTATTTTGGGGAGCTTTTATTTTGTTCGTTGTGATTTATTTTTGTTCTCATTTGGTTTAAGTTGTTGTTTTGTAATGGTCATTTTGTGTAATTTATATTGTTAAAGGTTGTTAAACTGTATTAATAGGGCTTGGTGGTGTCTAGGTTTGTTTAATTAAGCTTTATAGGTTTTAGGTTTAATTTTTGTGATGGTTTTTTGACAGGAAGCTTAGCGAAACCTGACAAAGTGGTTTTTATAAAGGTAATTTACGCACTTTGTAAGTCTAGGTTTGTATAGTGTTGGAAAGTTCTATGTAAGTCTGTTTTTTGATTTTAAGTGTTTGTTTTTAATATTTTTGTGTATTTGATTTTGAACTTTTAGTTATGTGGTATTTGCAATATATAGCGACATATTGTGGCGTTGGCAGGATAGAAGTGATTGGAATTTAAGTTTGGGTTCTCTAGCGTCAATTTATATGAGTTTTCCGAACAATGAGTCTATTTTAAAAGGAATAATCACTATCGCTGCAGGTATTGTGACGACTTCAATCTAAAGATGCTCTTTTTAGTGGAAGCGTAATCAAGATCCAATTTTGAAGGGCTGAGGCTTTACATCAACATCCGTGTGCCTAGACTGGCGACGATTAAAAGCAATAGGGCAAATGATATGTGGAGTTGGTTGGCGGTTTCCTTGTCTGGTATTGGAGCAATAACAGGAACGAAACATGGGCATATCGGTCAGGCTTTATTGTATAAGGTCTTTACCTTTGTATTATTGGCGATTATTGCTCTAACTCAATCTGTTGTCGTTGATTTTACCTATTGGGTAGTCGCTGGGTTAGCTATATCCGCGATCGCAGATGTGCTTCATACTGTTACTCAAAAACGTCTTCTGCATTTTGTGTGTTTCCTGTTGGCTCAACTTTGTTACAGCAAAGCATTTTGGTTACAGCTATCAGGAGAAATGGTCTGGTGGTTGTTCGCGCTGCTGTTAGCTGCATGTATCGTTGCTTTCTTCCTATTACTCCCTCGCTTAGACAAACTCGTTTTTCCAGTGGTTATCATGGGTATTGTACTCATTCAGCTTGCTTGGGCTTCTGGTGAAGTCTGGTTACTTGAGCCTCAGCTATCACATGCTGTTGGTTTTGTTGGTTGCTGCGTGCTGCTGCTTTCCGCATTGGCGTACGCCCTAAATTTCTATCGCAGCCCAATTAAGGGCGCTTATTTTTGGGTAACGGGCAGTTACTTTCTTGCACACGCTCTCATCGTTGCTTCCCTCACCATTTAGGGTAGAGCTAGCTTAACTCTGAGCTACATCAAGGCAGCTCAGATGAAAGTAGGTACTCTACGTCTACTTCATTTAACATGAGATAGACTTATGACTACCGAAATTCATGCACACAACGTTTTAAACTTACTGAGTGAAAAGCCACTGACTCGTGAAGAGTTGACGCAAGAGCTTGCTCAAACCTATGGCGCTGAAGCTCGCTTTCATACGTGTAAGCTGAACGGTCTGGATTTGGATGGCCTACTGAAGTTTTTCCTGAAAATGGAAAAGGTCGTGATCATTGATGACAAGCTTTGCACTAATCGCGAACGTGTTTGTAATCACTGATCTTGAATGACCATCAGTTCTTGTCGCCGGTGAACAGTGAACTGTGATTAGCGAGTGGATGCGATATTCTCGGCTCCACTCCGACCATTTCTCCCTCGTTTGGCTCTCATAAATACCCTTCCAATAACGTAAATTCCTAAGTTTGTTACTGTGTTCGAAAATCAATCTTGAGGCTGCTATACTCCGCGCACTTACGATTTCGAGACAAACTTATGGAAATTTTATCTGCAGCGACCATGCTGTTTCTTATTATGGATCCGCTTGGCAACTTACCAATCGTGCTTTCTATCCTTAAGCATATTGATCCGAAGCGTCGCCGTATTGTTCTTGTTCGTGAACTCATGTTTGCGCTGATTATCCTGCTGCTGTTCTTGTTTGCTGGTCAAAGCATCATGAACTTCCTGCATGTGCAGCCTGAAACCTTGAGTATCTCTGGCGGTATTATTCTGTTTATCATCGCGATTAAGATGATTTTCCCAAGTGCGGGTAGTATTACTGGCCTCGCGGCGGGTGAAGAACCGTTTATTGTGCCGATGGCGATCCCTATGATTGCTGGCCCTTCAGTGATTGCGGCATTGATTCTGTTGTCGACACAGCACCCTGACAACATGTTAGAGCTTTCAGGCGCAGTGATGCTGGCTTGGGGCGCCACCTTCTTTATTCTGATGTTTAATGGCTTCTTCCTACGAGTACTAGGTGAGAGAGGCCTTAAAGCCATCGAACGCTTGATGGGCCTGTTGTTGGTTATGCTGTCGACGCAAATGTTCCTAGATGGTGTAAAGGGCTACATGGGCTAACATCAGTATCATCGCTGAATAAAAAAACGCCGCTCAAATGAGCGGCGCTTTTGTATCAACTGTTTCTGTCATGATGTTTTCTGTCGCTAAGCGTTTTATATCTAAGCTTAAGCTTTATTACATCATGTGTTTGCGTCGGATATCGAGTAGGGCAAAGACGCCGAAAATCAATATGGACCACTTCTCCCAACGTGACATTTCGATCTTATCGCCAAAAGCACCGATGAAAATCAGCATTTGCAGGCCGTGCATGAAGAATAAGAATGCTGTCATGATATAAAGCGCAATCGCAGCATTACCCGGGAATGGGTAGAAAATATTGGCGATTAAGATAAACCAAACAAAGGCGATGGCTGCTTTTGCTAGTGGAAGCAAGAACTTCATTCAATAACTCCTATTCTTCAGTGATTCGATTGAACAGTCGGTAGCTCGACTGGCCAGTGGTCTTATCGCGGTGTAATTCCCAGTTTTCTGGCATAGCTTCGAGTTTTAGCTCTTTCTCTGTCTCGACGTAAATGATGGCGTTGTCGGCAAGCCAACCGTTGCTCTCAAGCAGTTGTACTGTTTCTGCGAGTAAGCCTTTACGAAATGGAGGATCGAGAAAGACCATATCGTAAGGAGTGCCTGGCTGCTTAAGAAAAGAGATAGCATCAGTGTTGACTACATTGATGTTGTCTGCTTTGAGCTCTTTCGCGTTATCAGAAAGCTGTTTGGCCGCTTTTTGATTCATTTCGAGCAGTGTCACCATTTTTGCTTGGCGAGAAGCGGCTTCAAAACCTAGACCACCAGAACCGGCGAATACATCCAAGCAGGTCGAATGTGGGATATCTTGTGCCACCCAGTTAAAGAGTGTTTCTTTGACTCGGTCAATGGTTGGGCGTAATCCTTCTAAATCATGAACAGGCAGCTTTCTACCTCTCCATGAGCCACTAATAATTCGAACAAAGCCTCCGGATGGCTTTTTTTGTGATGTGTTTTGCTGGCGACGTCTTACCATAGATTTTTTGACCGCTAATAAAGTGATACTATACCGAGCCCAATTTAAGTGGGTTCGAGTATTAAATAAATTTACAATGACAAAGTGTATCAAGCTAAAAGCAAACTTATCACTGCTTTGTCATTTTTCTTTACTATTCGTTTG
The DNA here is from genome assembly GCF_041473955.1 of Vibrio sp. 10N.222.54.E6. NCBI lineage: Bacteria > Pseudomonadati > Pseudomonadota > Gammaproteobacteria > Vibrionales > Vibrionaceae > Vibrio > Vibrio sp. 10N.222.54.E6. The sequence goes on from NZ_JBFRTD010000049.1 coordinate 34,683, forward strand.
TACAAGCTTGTATTGTATAACAATAGCAAAGAGTCGACGTGTATTAAGTCAATACAGCTAATTAGTAGATCTAGGAAACTCCTCTGATGACGGAAAAAAAGAAGCGCGGATTATTATCGTGGCTTGGTTTTGGTGAAGAAGAACAAAGCCCAAAAACTCAGAATGAAGCGAACGTAGAAAACGTTGAAGATCAAACTGAAGTTGAATCACAAGTTGAGGCTGAACAGGTCGCACCTGAAGTTGAAGACGCTAAATCAACGGAACCTAAGTCTGTTGAATCTGAACTTGCGGAGTCAGAGCAAACGCTTGAAGAGGCTCAACAAGATCAGCAGCCTGTCGCAGCAGAAGCAGAAGCAGAAGCAGAAGCAGAAGCAGAAGCAGAACAGGAAGAAGTGATTGCTTCTCAATCTAAGGTTGAAGAAGTTCAAGAGAAGCCGACAGAAAGCTTCTTTGCACGACTTAAGCGTAGCCTAAGCCGTACTAAAGCAAACATTGGTGCTGGCTTCTTTGGTTTGTTCAAAGGCAAGCAAATCGATGAAGACCTGTTTGAAGAATTAGAAGAGCAACTTCTGATCGCCGACGTGGGTATGAATACCACCGTGAAGATCATTGAAAACCTAACAGAAAAAGCATCCCGTAATGACCTAAAAGACGGTGAAGCGCTTTATGGTCTGCTTAAAGAAGAGATGTCAGAAATCTTGAGCCAAGTGGAACAGCCACTGGTTGTTGATACCACTAAAACACCTTATGTTATCTTAATGGTGGGTGTGAATGGCGTGGGCAAAACAACCACTATCGGTAAGCTGGCGAAACAATTCCAAAGTGAAGGCAAGAAAGTGATGCTGGCGGCGGGTGATACCTTCCGTGCGGCAGCGGTTGAACAACTTCAGGTTTGGGGGCAGCGTAATGATGTTCCGGTTATCGCTCAGCACACTGGTGCCGATAGCGCGTCTGTTATCTACGATGCGATTGAAGCGGCGAAAGCGCGTGGTGTTGATGTTGTGATTGCAGATACTGCAGGCCGTTTGCAGAACAAGAGCAACTTGATGGAAGAGCTACGCAAGATTGTTCGTGTAATGAAGAAGATCGATGATTCTGCACCGCACGAAATCATGTTAACGCTAGATGCAGGTACCGGTCAGAATGCGATTAGCCAAGCGAAGTTGTTTAGTGACGTGGCACCAGTAACGGGCATTACGCTAACTAAGCTAGATGGTACAGCGAAAGGTGGCGTAATTTTCTCAATTGCTGACCTGTTCCAGATTCCAATCCGCTACATTGGCGTGGGTGAAGGCATTGACGACCTGCGTCCATTTGAGTCGAAAGACTTTATTGAAGCACTATTTAGCCGCGAAGAGTAACGCGTGTAGCAAAGTGGTTTATTCTTAACCTGCTACCGTTTTAAATTTGATATGAGTGATCGTAAGAGGAATTTTCGGTGATCAAATTTCAGCAAGTGAGCAAAGCCTACCGAGGCGGACGACAAGCGCTCCAAAAAGTGGACTTTCATCTCAAACGAGGAGAGATGGCATTTTTAGGCGGGCACTCTGGTGCTGGTAAAAGTACCTTGCTGAAGTTGATCTGCGCGATAGAGCGTCCAACTGACGGACGTGTTTGGTTTAACGATCACGATATTACTCGTATCCCAGCCAAAGACATTCCCTTTTTACGCCGTAACATCGGGATTGTCTTTCAAGATCACCGCCTACTTATGGATCGCTCGATCTTCGATAACGTCGCTCTGCCTATGCGTATAGAATCTATTTCTGAAAACGAAATTAAACGTCGAGTCAGCGCTGCGTTGGACAAAACCGGTTTATTAGATAAAGCCCGTTGTTTGCCAAGCCAGCTCTCTGGGGGTGAACAACAACGGGTCGGTATTGCTCGCGCTGTGGTTAACCGTCCAACTCTGCTTTTAGCGGATGAACCAACTGGTAACCTAGATCCTGAACTATCGAGTCGTGTATTACGCTTGTTTGAAGAGTTCAACCGTGCGGGTGTCACGATCATGCTAGCGACGCACGATATCGGGTTAGTGAACACTCGCCCTCAATATCGACATCTGGAATTAAACCAAGGCTTTTTGAGTGAGGTTGAAGATTATGGCCGCGAATAAGCGCATTAAGAAACCTCAATCCAATCGAGCAGTAAACCGGGCTTCAAGCGACGGTTTCTTTGTTGTTCATTGGAAACAAGCCAAGTCATCGTTCTCGCAAATGTGGCAGCGTCCGTTGGGTAACTTGCTGACGCTTGCGGTGATTTCAATGGCTTTAGCTATGCCCGCTTGTTTGTACCTACTGGGCAAGAACGTTGGTGAAGTGGCGCAAGATGTCACCAGCCCGTCACAAATTAGTGCCTATGTAGAGGATGGTATCCCTGAGCCGAGAGTCATGGTGCTTAAGGATGAAATCGAAAGTTGGGACCAAGTCGATCTGGTTGAGTACATTTCTCCGCAGCAAGGTCTTGAAGATCTTAGCCAGTATTCTGGTTTTGAGGACGCCCTAACTATCCTAGATGATTATTCATTGCCAGGTGTTTTGGTGATTACGCCAAGCGTACACAGCGACACGTTAATTAAAGAACTGGCAGGCAAGGTTAAGAAGCAAAAGTTAGTCACCGATGTTCGTTTAGATGAAGACTGGTTAGCTCGACTGGATGCTATCAAAGCACTTGCAGCCGTCATCGTGATTACCTTAACTGTGCTGATGCTGGGCGCAGTATTTCTGATTATCGGCAACACATTACGATTTAATGTGTTGGCGCATAAAGAAGAGATTCAAACCATGAAGCTGATTGGTGCTACCGACAGCTACATTCTTCGACCATACCTCTATGCTGGAATGTGGTTTGGTGTTTTAGGTTCGATTAGCGCGTGGGTAATGACGGCATTGATTACCGTATTACTGAACAGTGCTGTGGATGACTTGGCTCAGCTGTACGATAGCCACTTCCGCTTAATTGGCCTGAGTTGGGATGAATCTTTACTGCTTTTGATCGTCGGAACCTTGCTTGGTAGTGTAGCTGCGAAGCTTTCTGCACAGCGTCATCTCAAAGAAATTGAACCAGTTTAGGTGAATAGAGTCATATTTATACGAAAAATAGGCAGTTCTTAACCAGTTTTTGCCTTGTATAGACGAATTGATTATGCATAATTACTTCCCCCTCCTTGAAACCTGTTCATTTTAGGTTCAAGATTGTCGGGTTTTAATAGATGTATTACTCCAGATCAGAGATTGATGAGGAACCGAATGGCAAACCAAGCGTATCAAATGGCTTTAGTCACACAAGATAGTTTAGATAGCTATATCCGCTCAGCGAACAGTTACCCAATGCTGACGCCTGACGAGGAACGTGGACTTGCAGAGCGATTACATTACAAAGGTGAGATCGACGCTGCGAAAGGCTTGATCCTTTCACACCTACGATTCGTGGTGCACGTTGCAAGAGGCTACTCTGGCTACGGGCTGCCAATGGCTGACCTTGTCCAAGAAGGTAACATCGGCTTGATGAAGGCTGTTAAGCGCTTTAATCCAGAAGTTGGTGTCCGTCTAGTCTCTTTTGCTGTTCATTGGATCAAAGCTGAGATTCATGAATACGTATTGCGTAACTGGCGTATCGTTAAGATCGCAACGACTAAAGCACAGCGTAAATTGTTCTTTAACCTTCGTAAGTCTAAAAAGCGTTTAGGTTGGTTCAATAACGGTGAAGTTGAGACGGTTGCGCGTGAACTGGGTGTTGAGCCTTCAGAAGTTCGAGAAATGGAATCTCGTTTAGCGGCACAAGACGCGACGTTTGAAGCGCCTATGGACGACGACGACGGTGGTTCTGCTTACACAGCTCCAGTTTATTACCTAGAAGATAAAGCGTCAGACGTTGCTGAGACGGTTGAAGCAGCTAACTGGGAATCTCATACTAATAATCGCTTAGGTCTCGCATTGAAGAGCTTAGACGAGCGTAGTCAACACATTGTTCGCTCACGTTGGTTAGACGACAACAAAGCAACACTGCAAGACTTAGCGGATACCTATAGCATTTCTGCAGAGCGTGTCCGCCAGTTAGAAAAGAATGCGATGAAGAAATTGAAGCAAGCAGTTGGCGACTTCTAATAGCATTTAATTTTTAATAGTATTTGGTTTCTCATAGTAGCAAGCAAATAGCTTAATTTTGAAAAGGCCGAGATCGAGAGATCTCGGCCTTTTTGTTTTGGATCGATTTCTCAACTTTTGCGATCGAAATTTGCAAAATGATTTTGTGGATAACTCTGTGAGGAATTTATTCGTCAGCTGTCTAAAAGCAGGGTGTAGTAAGGCTTTGACAGGTTTTTTTGAGTGGGGATATGTTTCAGTTAACCCACAGTTAGATCAGGATCATTACTACATGTTGTGGATCTATTTTTAAAAAGGCACTTTATTCACGCAATTCACAGATTTATCCACAAATGGTGTAAAAGTGATCGCTGGTGGATAACCTTATTAAGTGGGTGTGATTGTTAGCCTTGGGATAGGTTACAATGGCAGCAAAGTAAATCAGTATAAAAAGAGAAAGTCATGGACCAGTTTAAACATATCGACGTTAAAGGCGCTCAAGCCCTTATTGAACAAAGTGAAGCTCGACTTGTCGATATACGAGATCCGCAATCTTTTGCGGTAGCCCATTCAGAAACCGCCTACCACCTGACTAACGATACAATGGTGTCGTTTATGGATGAGGTTGAGTTCGAACAGCCTATCTTAGTGATGTGTTACCACGGTATTAGTAGCCAAGGCGCGGCACAATATTTAGTGAACCAAGGCTTTGAAGAGGTATATAGTGTTGATGGCGGTTTCGAAGCTTGGCATCGTGCTGAACTTCCGGTGATTGCGGGTTAATAGCTTTATCACTTAAACGCTTCAAGCATCTCCATAGTATGAATAGGAAGTAACAATGATTAGATTGATGGTGTTAGACAACCCACGTCTTGCTCAAGCATTTATTGATTATATGGCCTCTCGTCAGATCTCTATTCACATGTCTCCAGAGGGAGAAGGGCGTTTTGCTTTGTGGCTTCTTGATGGTCAATTTCAGGTTGAAACCGAAGCTGAGCTGAATCGTTTTCTTGCTGAACCCAATCATAAACGCTATCAAGCGGCGTCTTGGGATATGGCTGAGTCTAGAAAGAGTCATTTCCATTACCACACACCAAGCTTTTTGGGCATGATCAAAGCAAAAGCAGGTCCTGTGACACTGAGCCTAATGTTGGTGTGTGTGGTGATTTTTGCGCTGCAACAGATTGGTTTTGGCCAAGCTATTTTCAATGCCCTGCATTTCCCAGCGGTTGATGGACAGCAATGGCAGCTGTGGCGTTGGTTGAGCCATGCTGTTCTGCATTTCTCTGTTATGCACATCGCATTCAATATTTTGTGGTGGTGGCAGCTAGGTGGGGATATTGAGAAGAAACTAGGCAGCCTCAAGCTACTTCAGATCTTTGCTGTCTCTTCTGCGCTTTCAGGTGCTGGTCAGTATTGGGTTGAAGGGGCGAACTTCGGTGGTTTGTCTGGTGTTGTGTATGCTTTGGTTGGTTACTTATGGGTTGTCGGTGCGAAGGCGCCACAACTTGGTTTAGGTATCCCAAGACAGATTGTCGGCTTTATGTTGGTGTGGTTAGTGCTTGGGTACATGCAGCCATTTATGGCGATCGCCAATACAGCGCATTTAGCTGGCCTAGCCGCTGGTGTCATTATTGGCTTTATCGATGCGATGAAAGCACCGAGCTCGGCAAGAAGCTAACTCATTTTTTTTAGTGAGTAGCCAAACGATAGAAACAAAAAAGCGGCCAGATGAGCCGCTTTTTTATTGGGATTCGTTTTTACATCGTTACTGGTAAAGATATTTGGTAAACAATAAGTCAGCAATGAGAGTTTTACCTGTTTCAGGAAGTAAAATCTTATTGAGGTGCTCAACTAAGGACTTTCTCAAATCTTCACGACCGGATAGAGACTTAATTGTCTCTTCATTTTGCTTGCCGAGTAATTCAATCACCGCATCACGAATCAATGGCTGATGATGCTCAATGGCTTCTAAGTCATTACTATTTGCGACCATTATGTCTAGACGGACCTGAATATAGCCCAGTTTTTTACCTTTAGTGTAAAAATTGGTGGTGAGATCGGGCTCTAGCGTGAAGTAGGCTAGTTTGGGTGTCGATTCTTCTTCAGCGAAACTTGATGCTGAAAATAGTAGATTAATCGCAATAAATAGTTGGGCTACATAACGTTTGTGCATATTTGAGACTTTTCTTTAGTTTATTCGCGATATTCGAAACGCATTAGTCTTGTTACAATGAGCGGTCTAAATCTAAATACGTTTACAATTCGAAGGACGCTTTAATTTTATTCGAAAGTTGAAGCTTTATTGTACGTGTAAAGTCACCTATTGAATACTAGTATGAATCAGTCAATATCATTGTATCTAAATTCATTAATGAATGTAGATTGGCAAAGCACAGAAAAATTTAATTTTCCTAATGAAACCACCAAAGAGTGGCTTATGGAACAAGGATCGCTTTCCCGTAAGTTGGGCAAGTGCTGCAAGCACCTGTCTGTTGAGTTGCTTCATAATCAAGTTGTGGAACGATCAATTCTGCAACAGGACGAAGAACGCCTTTTATCATCACATGATTGCTTACTGCGTAAAGTGATTTTAAAGGGTGATGATGAGCCGTGGGTGTTAGGTCGAACCTTAATACCTCGAATTACCCTAGAAGATCATCAGCATTCTGACCTTTCTCAACAAGGGGATGTCCCGCTTGGGTTAACGGTTTTCAGTGCTGAGAACGTGGATCGAGATGCGCTTCAAGTCGGTTGGGTTATCGCTGGCGATGAGCGATTACTCGCGCGTCGTTCTCGATTATGGATGAATCATAAACCGATGCTTGTGGCCGAACTTTTTTTACCAACATCCCCCATTTACTCTAAGGAGAGTGTGTAAATGCTTGCCACCAAAGCGAAGGCGTACTGGCAATTGACGCGAATGAATCGCCCGATTGGTACTCTGTTACTCCTTTGGCCGACCTTGTGGTCGCTGATTATTGCTGCGAAAGGCATGCCTGATTTTGATGTCTTGGTTGTTTTCATACTCGGTGTGGTGTTAATGCGATCGGCTGGCTGTGTGATTAATGATTTTGCTGACCGTAAAGTTGATGGTCATGTCAAACGCACCAAGCAACGTCCATTACCTTCAGGTTTGGTTTCCAGCAAGGAAGCCATTGTGCTCTTTCTAGTGTTAGCTGTGGTTTCTTTTTTGTTGGTACTCACCATGAACCCGCTGACTATTAAGCTCTCTTTTATTGGGGTTGGTCTCGCGTTCATTTATCCTTTCATGAAGCGTTTTACACACCTTCCACAGTTGTTTCTCGGATTGGCTTTCAGTTGGGCAATACCAATGGCTTGGGCGGCGCAAACCAATGAACTGCCAAGCATTGTGTGGTTTATCTTCGTGATTAATGCGTTGTGGACGATAGCCTACGACACGCAATATGCGATGGTTGACCGAGATGATGACTTGAAGATTGGCATCAAGTCGACGGCTATTCTGTTTGGTCGTTTTGATAAGCTTATGGTTGGCGCGCTGCAGTTAGTTACACTGGCGATGTTGATTGCATTGGGCATGCACTACCAACTCGGTGATACTTTCTACTGGGCACTGTTAGTTTCGGGAAGCTTGTTCGTGTATCAACAGCATCTGATGCGTCACCGCGATCGAGACCTTTGCTTCCAAGCCTTCTTGAACAATAACTATGTTGGAATGGCGGTGACTGTAGGCTTGTTCATTACCTTCTGGTAAGCATCAACTTTACAAGTAAACGAACGCTAAAGAAAAAGGCACCCATTGGGTGCCTTTTTTGATCGTGTTCAGTCTAGTGATTAAAGTGAATGCTAGCCAAGAGATTATTCTGCTTGGTGGATACTCTCTTGAATCGTCAAACGTACTTCAGGGTAAAGCATTGAGTAGAGAAGTTTAGCGAATTGCTGAGTCTTTTCTAAATCACAGTTACCATCGTTATCCAGATATTGCTGCTGTTTCAGAGTTGCGAACATCGACGCAAACACGCCTTTATCGAAGAACTCCGGTGCGTTGATACCTTGTAGGCGACCCAGTCGCTGTGCGATGTCTTGGCTCTTCTGCTCAAGGTCTGACTTATCTAGATCAGGATTCTCTGCCAATAGGTTCAGAGCAATTGAGTAGCGCTGGAGCGTTTCTGAAATCGTACGGCCTAGTAGCATCAGTGCTTGGCTGTTTGACTGGTTGATCGTTACTTGGTTGTTCGACACAACAAGCATGCCTTGACCGACTAGCTCATCAATGATGTTCGCAACCACGCTTTCAAGCTGATCTTCGTCGTAGCTTAAAAATAACTCTTTCTTTAAGAATGGGTAGATAGCTGCAACATTTTCTTGAATAGCGTCGATTGATAAACCGTGCTGACGAATGGTCATCTGAGCGATCAATGATGGCAATGCAAACAAGTGAATGATGTTATTACGATAGTAGGTCATCAGAATCGATTGGTGACGATCAAGCGAAATGATGTCGCCCATAGTGTCTGATTCAATTAAGAACTTGTTCAATGACTCTGCGTGTTTTACTAAGTCTTCAGCGCTGTCTTTAGGCACTGTGAATGTACCTGAATAAGGCACATTCTTAAGTAAAGACAGGTAGCAGTTGATCTGAGAAACCAAAGAGTCACGAGACAATGCGCGCTGTCTTGAAGCCAATAGTGCCGTTGCACAAAGAGTCAGGGCATTGGTCGCTGCCGCATCGTTAATGTGCGTCATCATTTTGGTTGCCAAGTCATTAACCACCGGGTTCATCCATTGTGGTTTGCTGGTTCCCATTGGGTCGATATCTTTAGTCCACTCAGGAGCATGTTCGTTCAGATATTGGTTAAGCTGAATTGGCTCACCGAAGTTCACGTAGCCTTTACCAAAGTTACGCAGCTTACGAATTGTACGAATCACTAGACTCGCGTTTTCTTTCTCTTTACGCTTACCACGAAGTTCTTTCGCGTAGGTCGCGACTTCCATTACGTGCTCATAGCCGATGTATACAGGAACCAAAGTCACCGGACGGTTCATGCCGCGCAGCATGGCTTGGATTGTCATCGCTAGCATGCCGGTTTTCGCCTGCAATAGACGACCTGTACGAGAGCGACCACCTTCACTGAAGTATTCTACCGAGTAACCTTTAGCGAATAATTCCGCTAGGTATTCGCGGAAAATAGTCGAGTACAACTTGTTGCCTTTGAAGCTACGACGAATAAAGAACGCACCGCCGTGACGGAAAATAGGACCGGCAGGGAAGAAGTTCAGGTTGATACCTGCTGCGATGTGCGGAGGCACCATGCCTTCATGATAAAGCACATAAGAAAGCAGTAAGTAATCCATGTGACTACGATGACAAGGTACATAAACGATCTCGTGACCATCTTGAGCCAGCTTACGAACGGTTGAAGCGTTGCTGATATGCAGGCCTTGGTACAACTTATTCCACAACCAACCAAGAATCTTCTCACCGCGTTTAATCAGCGAGTAAGAGAAGTTAGCTGCGATCTCATCCATGATGTCTTGAGCTTCTTTGCTCGCTTTCTCTATGGAAATATTTTTTGATTCAGCTTCATCTTCTATCGCCTTTTTGATTGCTTCTGACTTTAGCAGGCGGTCGAACAGAGCTTGGCGGCTTGGTAGGTTTGGACCCGATGCTGCAAGCTTTTGACGAGAGAAGTGAATGCGTGCCACGCGCGCCAGTTTATGCGCGATGGTGCTGTCGGTACCGTGTGAGTTAGCCATGTATCGTAGAGATACCACTGGGCTAAAGCGAACCAGACAGTCACGACCTGCTAGCAATACAGCTTTCGATTTCTCTAAGCCGTTCATTGCTTGTAGGTAAGGCTTCTGGTTATTCTCTTTACCAGGTTTACGACCCCACAATACGGTGGCAGGGATAACTTGAACGTCGAGCTCAGAGTCTTCAGCATGCAGTGAAAGCAGTTCAGAGAAGACTTCAATTGATGAGCTTGGTACATAATCATCGTCTTGCAGCAGAGTTTTGCGAGAAGAGATAAAAACGTAGCGTTGCAGTGATTTGCCATTGATTTCAAGTTTGCTCAATGGATCAGGCAACCCTAGTTCAAGTGCATGTTTTTGCAATGTAAGAATGTCTACACTTGAGCGAAACGGTAAGGCGTATACAATCGGTTTGCTCAAATCAATGTTCAAATCCTCTACAGGGTTTGAAGGGATTGATGTGCTCTTTACCAATAGGGATAAAGGTAGCTTCATTAATGAACGTGAAAAAGATTGTCCAGAAGACATATAGGTTCACTGCCTCAATAGTTATTTCAATGTGCTCAAGCGTATCTCTATTTCTATAATGAGAGGATAAATCCTATGAGTGAAATAGGGATAAGCCTAGGCGTAAATTTAATCGATGCAAGAATACCAGAAACTGGTCTAACCTTTTAATGGAAATAGTCATATTGCCGTTAAGTTTGTGGAAAATCATTCATCGACTGATTGAGTATAGAGTTAAAAATGACCAAAAAATCAAACACCGGATTCAAACGTATCGTCAAAGCTGCGGGCTTTTCGTGGCAAGGCATCACGAGCTCGTTTAAAAACGAGGCTGCATTTCGACAAGAAGTCTTCATGGCCGCAGTGCTTATTCCGTTGGCGTTCTACTTAGATGTAAACCAAGTTGAGCGAATATTAATGATTTCAGCCGTCGTGTTGGTGATGGTTGTCGAGTTGATTAATACCGCGATTGAAGCGGTCGTTGACCGAATCGGTAGCGAACATCATGAGCTTTCTGGGATGGCGAAAGATGTTGGCTCAGCTGCCGTTTTTATCTGTTTAGTATTAGCTGGTTACGTGTGGTTAGAGATCTTATTTTTGTAATTCGCTAAAAATGAACTAAAAACAACCAATTGCTTTGCTTTTGTTCAGTTACTGGATATACTCACAGTCAACTGTATAAAAAGACAGGTGAATCATGAAGCCGTTAACGCCCCGCCAGCAACAAGTTTTTGACCTTATCAAAAGTAAGATCGAAGATTGCGGTATGCCACCGACTCGTGCAGAAATCGCACGTGAACTTGGTTTCCGCTCTGCAAATGCTGCAGAAGAACATTTGAAAGCTCTTGCTCGTAAAGAAGCGATTGAGATTATCCCGGGTGCGTCTCGCGGTATTCGTATTTTGCTTGAAGATGCAGCGAATGAAGAGCAAGGGTTACCATTAATCGGTCAGGTTGCCGCTGGCGAGCCTATTTTGGCTCAAGAGCATGTAGAAATGCATTACCAAGTTGACCCAGGTATGTTTAAGCCACAAGCTGACTTCTTACTTCGCGTAAATGGCGAAAGTATGAAAGACATCGGTATTATGGATGGCGATTTACTGGCCGTGCATAAAACACAAGACGTGCGTGATGGACAAGTTGTCGTGGCTCGTGTCGACGATGATGTAACGGTAAAACGCCTAGAGCGCAAAGGTTCTACCGTTCTGTTGCATGCTGAAAATGAAGAGTTTTCTCCAATTCACGTGGACTTAGAATCCCAACACTTGTCTATTGAAGGACTTGCGGTTGGTATTATTCGTAACACGGACTGGATGTAGTCAGTGCAAACAGCTTATTGATATTTACTCTCAATAACTTGTTATTGTAATTGATATTCATTATCATCTTCTTTGTCGAGATACAAGGAAGATGATGATGCCAAACCCAACCAAACCTCAAATGAAGCCGCTTATTCGTAAGTCGCACACCTATGATCAAAAGGCTTCTTCTGATCTCGGGTCAGCACATCAAGAATTCCAAGTACCGACGAATCTTGTTCAACACCTTTGGTTTCGCAGCCGCGAAAGCCTAGCCGATGACGGTCTTGTTTATGACCCTATTGCAGCACAAGCCTGCAAGCGTTGCCAACTCGCACCTGAATGCCTTACCGGTGAACTCGACCAGCAACAACTCCTTTACGCGACACTGACTCAACTTTGTGACTCTCAAGTTCAACAGTTTTTATCTCATAACCCAGATGCTTGGATTATTAACGTGGGAGCAGGGCTCGATACCCGTTTCTACCGTTTAGATAATGGCCGCTGTCATTGGGTTGAGCTAGATGTAACCGAGAACTTAGTTTGGCGACAACGCCTGTTCCACAAGAATGAACGCTACCGTCTAGAGTGTGGCTCGGTGGATGACCTGACCTGGTTGGATGAACTTAATATTCCAGAACAAGCCTCAGTGATGGTGGTGTGTGAACATGCTCTGCTGGATTGTAATGAACAACAGACGGCGAACTTTATTCAATCTTTGAGTCGTTATTTTACCCACGCACATGCGTGTTTAGTGTTAGCTGGAGATAAAAGCTCTAGTGCTCTGGGGCAAAAGCTCGGTTCTGGAAAATACGCACATGGCTTATCTTCTCCGATAGACAGCGTCCTTAATTGGCTGCCATGGGCTCAGTGGGTAAAAGCGTTTTCTCCACTTGACCAGCAGTGTAATCGTTGGAAATTGTGGCAGCGACTTCTTTGTAAAATCTCTCAGGTCAAAAAGCGTTTAACGCCGCAGTTAGTGCTTGTTAAGTGGTAGTGCTAGCGGTTCTGTTGGCAGGTATCTGAATACTTGCCTCGTTATAGCTATTCGTTATCGATAAAAGGCAAGCGCCTCCCCACACCATAGTGAAAGCCCACTCACTAGGTTAAACTATCGCCTCTAATCTAAGAGGTGATCGTGAAGTTATTTAATCCCCAAACTATTTTTCAAACGTTATCCAATCAGGCGATGCACAAAAAAGTGCTGTTGCTCGCGATCCCGATGGTTCTTTCTAATATTACGGTTCCACTGTTGGGCTTAGTCGATGCTGCGGTTATCGGTCACTTAGAGCATTCTTGGTATTTAGGTGGTGTCGCTTTGGGTGGGACTATGATCAGCGTGACCTTTTGGTTGCTTGGTTTCCTACGAATGTCGACGACGGGACTGGCCGCGCAATCTTATGGGGCGAACGATGGCAAGCAACTTGGTTTAGTCTTTGTGCAAGGCGTGACCATGGCACTAGGGTTTGCTGGTTTCTTCTTGCTATTGCATAGCTTTGTTGCGGATGCGGTTTTCTCTCTGAGTAGTGCCAGTGACCAAGTGAAACACTATGGTCAGCAATATTTCTCTATCCGAGCATGGAGTGCGCCTGCTGCGTTGACTAACTTTGTGCTGTTAGGTTGGTTACTCGGAACCCAAAATGCCAAAGCACCCATGTGGATGGTGATCATTACTAATATCACCAACATCGTTTTAGATATCGTATTTGTGATTGGCCTCGGCTGGCAAGTGGAAGGCGCAGCATTGGCATCTGTAATGGCTGATTATGCCGGTTTAACATTTGGCCTGATTTGTGTTTACCGAATCTGGGTGAAGAAGCAGTTACCATCGCCATGGGATCTGCTTAAGAAAACCAGTCAAGGTTTGAGTCGTTTCGTAAAACTGAATCGCGATATCTTCCTTCGTTCACTATGCCTACAAACGACTTTCACTTTCATGACCTTCCAAGGTGCAAGCTTTGGCGATGATGTTGTTGCGGCCAATGCAGTGTTAATGAGTTTCTTGATGATCATCTCTTATGGGATGGATGGTTTTGCCTATGCAATGGAAGCTATGGTTGGTAAGGCGATAGGCGCGAAAGATAAAGAAGAGCTTAATCAGTCTTTAATTGGTACTTTCTTCTGGAGCTTTAATATTTGTTTGGTGCTGACCACAGTATTCGCGATCGCTGGGTCTAATTTAATTAATATGATCACCACTATCCCAGATGTAAAAAGCCAAGCTGAGGTGTATCTGCCTTGGTTGATCGCAATGCCACTGGTTTCAATGTGGTGCTTCTTGCTGGACGGTATCTTCGTAGGCGCAACCAAAGGCAAAGATATGCGTAACAGTATGTTTGTTGCGACCTGCAGTTTCTTCGTAATTTTCTACTTAGCATCAGGTTTTGATAACCATGCGCTGTGGCTAGCAATGTTGAGCTTTATGGCGGTGCGTGGCATCGGTCTCGGTGTTTTATTTATTTCTCAGTGGAAGAAAGGTGAGTTTCTCGCCTAGCTTAGTTCAGAGAACGAAAAATAAAACAGCAAGCTCATGGCTTGCTGTTTATGTATTTGGCCTACAGGTGGTCAAATAGTCCTGTTGGTTCTTTGTTTAGAACAAACGGTTAAGTCCGTTAAGCGCTGCTACGCGATACGCCTCGGCCATCGTCGGATAGTTAAAGGTGGTATTCACAAAGTATTCGATGGTGTTGGCTTCGCCTTTTTGTTCCATGATCGCCTGGCCAATGTGAATGATTTCAGCGGCACGTTCACCAAACACGTGGATACCTAAAATCTCTTTAGTTTCACGATGGAAAAGTATCTTCAAGCTACCAATATCTTTACCTGCAATTTGAGCGCGAGCTAAGTGCTTGAATGAAGAACGTCCCACTTCATACGGTACTTTAGCTGCAGTAAGCTCTTGCTCGGTTTTACCGACAGAGCTGATCTCAGGAATGGTGTAGATACCTGTTGGGATGTCTTCGATAAGGTGTCGTTCTGCTTCACCTTTCACCACTGCTTGGGCCACAAATCGACCTTGGTCATAAGCAGCACTTGCTAGGCTAGGATACCCAATCACATCACCGACAGCGTAAACATGTTCAACACTGGTTTGGTAGTTGCTGTTGACTGATACTTGTCCACGAGAGTCCGCTTCTAAGCCAACCGCACCAAGGTTCAGTTTATCAGTATTACCCGTTCGACCATTGGCATACAGTAGGCAATCGGCACGCATTTTTTTACCTGACTCGAGATGAATGATTACACCATCATCTGTTCCTTCAATTTTCTCAAAGGTCTCATCGTTACGAATAACAACACCACTGTTCCAGAAGTGGTAAGAAAGTGCATCTGAGGTTTCGTTATCTAAGAAGGACAACAGGCGATCGCGAGTATTAATGAGATCGGTTTTAACGCCTAAACCGCGAAATATAGAGGCATATTCACAGCCGATAACACCAGCACCATAGATGATGATGTGCTGAGGATCGTGTTTAAGAGAAAGAATTGAATCGCTGTCGTAGACACGTTCATGCATGAAGTCGACGTTGTCTGGCTGATAAGGACGAGAACCTGTCGCGATAACAAATTTGTCTGCGCTGTAGTGTTCTTCAGTACCGTCGCTTTGCATTACGGAGATCGTGTGGGTATCGATAAAACGTGCAGTACCGAAGACTAACGTGCATTGGTTGCGATCGTAGAAACCTTGGCGCAAGCGAGTCTGTTTGTCGATGACCGATTTAGCATGCCCCAGAATATTGGAAAATGTTGAGTGGATACTTTTATTGTTCTGACAAAACAGAGGGTTACTGTTGAATTCAATAATACGACTTACGGCATGACGCAGTGCTTTGGAAGGAATAGTCCCCCAGTGGGTACAACCACCACCAACGCTGCTCTCTTTTTCAATGATAGCAACGTTCAACCCGGCTTTGGTTAATCCCATCGCTGCCCCTTCTCCTCCGGGGCCACTACCAATTACGATTACATCAAAGTGGTTGGAGTGCGACATAGATATCTTCCTTGTTATATTTGATTAACATTGCTTTAGCGAGATTTTAACTGATTCTGTTCTTGGGTACATGAAAAGGGCATCAGAGAGTCGGTGAGATCACGTCATGCTACTGAAAAAATAATATTTGGTATGTCGTATGTCTCCAAATGACGGTGCGGATATTGAAATGTTTTCTTTGAACGTATTTACTTCGATACGTGAACAAAGAGGTGTGTTTAGTGTCTTATATAACCAGAGTGCCTTATATAAGTAAGTGATTCGCGTTATATTGAATAGAGTATTAGACATGCCTGTTTAGGCTGTAAAAGAAGATGTTGATAAAGTATGAAACCAATGGGCATTCGCGCACAGCAAAAAGAAAAGACTCGTCGTAGCTTAGTTGATGCGGCATTTAGCCAACTCAGTGCCGATCGTAGTTTTTCTAATCTAAGCTTGAGAGAAGTCGCTCGTGAGGCTGGAATAGCTCCGACTTCCTTTTATCGCCATTTCAAAGACATGGATGAGCTTGGCTTAACCATGGTCGATGAAGGTGGCTTATTGTTGCGTCAGTTGATGCGTCAAGCTAGGCAACGCATAGTAAAAGAAGGCAGCGTGATTCGCACATCGGTTGAAACCTTTATGGAATTCATTGAAAGCAGCCCAAACGTATTCAGACTGTTATTGCGGGAGCGCTCAGGAACTTCATTTGAGTTTCGTGCAGCGGTAGCTCGTGAGATACAGCACTTCTCTGCTGAGTTAACCGAATATTTGATAACGACTGGCATGACAAGAGACGAAGCTTTTACTCAAGCGGAAGCCTCCGTCATCTTGGTTTTTAACTCAGGGGCAGAAGCATTAGATTTAGATCGACGTCAGCGAGATGAATTGGCTGAGCGTTTGATCATGCAATTGCGAATGATGGCCAAAGGGGCTTTTTGGTATCGTAAAGAACGTGAACGTAACCGATTAAAAGGCGGGATTGAATAATGTCGAATGAAAATAATACTGTAAACCGTGGTTCTGAAAGAAAGACACTCGTACTTGCTGTTGTAGCAGGTGTGTGTGGTGATGCACTGCTATCTTGGGTAACAATGAGCGAAGTGGGCTTCTCTATTTTCCCGCTGATTGCTTTAGTGTTGGCTGTACAAGCGCTATACCAAGAATACCTAACAAATCCAGTATCTGAAGATATTCCGTTAGTGGGTTTAGCTTGTTTCTTTGTAGGTGCATTTGGCCACTCGGCTTTTGTGAAAGCACAACACCCTGATGCCGGGTCAAACTTCTTTGCGATTATCGTTGCGATGCTACTGCTCGCTTGGGTAGGTAAGAAGCTAGGCTTTATCGGTAAAACCGCTTAAATCAATCTATAAATAAAAAAAACGAGCCAATTGGCTCGTTTTTTTGTATCTGCTGCTTCGACTTCGACCTAGAGAGCTAGGCTTACGCTTTACGCTCTAGGAATACACCGGCTTCCATGTGGTGCGTATAAGGGAACTGGTCAAATAGAGCAAAACGAGTTATGTCGTGTGTTTCGCTTAGAATGTCTAGGTTCTCTTTCAATGTCTCAGGGTTACAAGAGATGTACATGATACGCTCGTAGCCTTGAACCATCTTACAAGTATCGACATCCATACCTGAACGCGGTGGATCAACAAAGATAGTGTTGCAGTTGTAGCTCTTAAGATCGATGTTCGCTTGCTGTAGACGACGGAATTCACGCTTGCCTTCCATTGCTACGGTAAAATCTTCCGCAGACATGCGGATGATCTGAACATTTTCAATCTTGTTGGCTGCGATGTTGTATTGCGCAGATTCTACTGACGGCTTCGCTAGTTCTGTTGCCAGTACACGTTCGAAGTTCTGTGCCAGTGCTAGTGAGAAGTTACCGTTACCACAGTAAAGTTCAAGCAAGTCGCCTTTGCTGTCTTGAGTACAGTCGACAGCCCACTCCAGCATTTTCTCTGCTACTTTACCGTTTGGTTGAGTAAAGCTGTTCTCAACTTGCTGGTAGATGTAGCTATCACCATTCACATCTAGCTTTTCGATAACGTAGTCGCGGTCCAGTACGATTTTCATCTTACGCGCACGGCCGATCAGGTTTAGGTTAAAACCTTCATCGTTTAATTGCTGTTTAAGTGCTTTAGCATCTTGAATCCACTGTTCACCCAATTGGCGGTGGTAAAGCAGTGACACCAAAATCTCGCCGCTTAATGTAGAAAGGAAGTCTACTTGGAATAGTTTGTGGCGTAGAGAGTGGTTGTCCTTCATTGCATCCGTTAATAGAGGCATTAGGTCGTTGATCAGGCGGCTAGCCGCTGGGAACTGGTCTACGCGGTATTTTTCTTTGGTCTCTTGATTGAACATGACGTAATACATATCGTCACCTTCATGCCACACGCGGAACTCTGCACGCATGCGGTAGTGTTGTTCTGGAGATTCATACACTTCCAGCTCAGGCACATTATATTCTGAGAACATTTCAGTAAGACGCTCAGTCTTTTCTGCCAGTTGTTCTTGGTAGCGTTGCGGGTTTACTTCTAAATTCGCCATTGTTATGCCTTTTGCTATCGTGCTTTTAAATCAAGAGCGCAGATTTTATTCAATCACAGGCGCTTGTCCAGTGTTGAGAGCCATTCAGTCTAAATAGACGACGAAAACTATAGCTTATAACTATCTTAGACTAGACAAATGATTCATAGGTCAATACTATTTCCGGCAAGCTGGTGCCATGTGGATGTATAGATGGCTGAAGAGGGAATCTGGTGAAAATCCAGAACTGACGCGCAGCGGTAAAAGAGAACGAGTATTCATAGACACTGCAAATAGCATTTTGTGGGAAGTCGAATATTAGGTAACCGAAAGGTTGTGCTCTTAAGTCCGAATACCTGCCAGCGGCTAAGCCATACAATGTGGTTTGGTAGGACTTTACGCGATTTAGGATCACAACATGAACAAATCCCTTTTAGCGGTTGCTGTAGCATCGCTGCTTTCACCTATCTCCAATTTACACGCACAAGAAGCATCTGCTGACGAAACCATGGTCGTTACGGCTAACCGTTTTGAGCAAAGCACTCAAAGTACAACGTTACCTGTTGTAGTTGTTACTCGAGCAGAGATTGAAGCGATTCAAGCTAATGATATTTACGAAGTACTACGTCGTTTACCTGGTATTCAGGTAGCGAGCAACGGCGGTTACGGACAAAAGCAGAGTGTTTTTGTTAGAGGTACTAACTCTGACCACATCTTAGTACTTATTGATGGCGTAAAAACAGCAAGTGCAACATCAGGAGGAGCAAATTTTGCTGCTATTCCACTAGTTGGTGTTCAGCGCATTGAGTTTGTGCGTGGTCCTCGAGCAGCAATTTATGGAGCCGATGCGATTGGTGGTGTAATTAATATTATTACAGACACATCAAGTTCAGAAGCAAAAGTTAGCGTAGGGTTTGGATCTGATTCATACAAAAAAGGCAGTGTGGCAGTGTCTGGTAATATTACAGACTCGACAAGTGGTTCTGTAGCTGTAAAGCGAGCAGAGACTGATGGGTTTTCTGTTCAAAACTCAGCAGGTGATCAAGACGCAGATGGACATGAAGTGACTGAGCTAGCACTTGCGATAACTCATAAGCTGAATGACGAGTTTAAGCTTAAGTTTAATTCTACTTACTCGGATGGTGAAACAGAGTACGATCCGAAAAATGCTACAAAAGATCAGACACTTTACAGTGCAATTGGCCGTCTTAGTTATACTGGAGAAACGTTGTCGAGCAACTTTTCTTTAAGTAAAGCTCAAGATTCTAGTAAAGATTATTACTACAAAAGTACTTATCAAACGGACCACCAGGCCGTTGCTTTCACAAATTTATTCACTGTGAACAATGAAGTTTCTATTGGTGCGGGTCTTGATTGGTCTAAAGATGACGTATCAGAGTCCTCAAAAGACTATGCCGAGAAATCTCGTACGAATAACTCGCTATATGTTAGTGGCTTTTATGACAACCAAGCCGTACAAGCTGAATTAGCTTTACGCGGTGACGATAACCAACGCTACGGCAAGAATACGACATGGCAAGCGGGTTTAGGATATTGGTTAGCAGCTAATTATCGCGTGACGGCTAATGCTGGTACGGCATTTAAAGCACCTACATTTAATCAACTATATTGGCCGGGCTCAGGTGTTCCAACGCTGAAACCTGAAGAGTCAAAAAACTATGAAGTCGCGTTCGAAGCCCATCAATCATTGGTTGATTGGAGAGTATCGGCTTACAAAAATGATATTAAAAACATGATAGTTGGATGGCCTTCAAAAAACATTGGTGTCGCTGAAATTAAAGGCTTAGAGCTATCGGGAGAATTCGATACAGGAAGTTTTTCTCACCAAGTTAGCCTTGACTTTATGGACCCGACAGATAAAAGCGATGGGTCTCAACTTTTACGTAGAGCGAAACAAAATGCTAAGTGGAACGTGACGTATTTTGCGGACAACTGGCAGGCGGACTTGAGTTATTTATATCAAGGTAAACGTATGGATAGCGGCAATGCTGAGTTAGATGAGTACTCGCTAGTAGATATAGCTGCGAGCTACTTTGTGACGGATCATTTCACAATGAGAGGGCGTATTGCTAACCTTTTTGATAAAGATTACACGTTAGCCAAAGGGTATGAAACACAAGAAAGAAGTTTCTTTATAAACGCTGACTACCAGTTCTAATTAACAACTAAACCGCCTTCGGGCGGTTTCTTCTTATTGGATATATCAATGAAAAAGAAAGTCGTCATGAGTTGGTCGTCAGGAAAAGACTCTACGTTAACGTTAGAGCGCCTACTTGAAAGCACCGAGTATGAAGTTGTTGCTCTGTATACTACGTATGTTGGAGATGAAGTTCCTTTCCAGGTCACTCCTATTGAGGTAGTTGCAATGCAAGCTCGATTGGTCGGTTTACCATTAATCATGATTGAGCTACCGGAAGTCTTCCCAAGTAATGAGGTTTATCAAAGTACGATTGTCTCGGTACTTAAAGATTCTAGTTTATCAATCGATGCGGTCGCGTTTGGAGATATGTTCTGTAATGGCATTGCCGATTACCGAAGAAGTTATATAGAGCCAGCTGGTTGGGAGTGTGTGTTTCCCCTAATGGGAGAGAGCAGTCAGGTACTTGCGAGTGAAATAATAGACAGAGGAATCGAAACCTTTCTCGTCACGGTCGATACCGATGCATTAGACATGAGCTATTGCGGGAAAGAATACACGTTTGAGCTAATCGACAGTTTACCGAGTCACGTCGACCCATGCGGCGAAGATGGTGAGTTCCATACTTTAGTAACGTCAGCGCCATGCTTTAAAGGAAGGCTTAAGATAGAGCTGGAAAATGTAGATCAGGGTGAGCGCTTTGTGCATCAACGCTACCGAGCCTGCATTATGTAGAGTGATGATTGGCGAAAACTAAGTGAAGGGGTATCATTGCAACGGAACTTATTACAGGTAATGGTTGTGTCGGAAAGCATACAAAAAAACATATTGATCTTTGATTCTGGAGTTGGCGGTCTGTCCGTATATAAAGAGATAAGCCACTTACTACCGAATCATAACTATACTTATGTATTCGATAACGAGGCTTACCCATACGGTGAGCTCGACCAGCAAGTCCTTATCCACAGAGTTCAAAGCATCGTCGCCAGTTTTGTGGCTAGCCACGCTATTGATATTGTGGTGATAGCCTGCAATACAGCAAGTACAATTGTGTTACCTACACTAAGGGCTAATAACCCAATCCCTATTGTCGGGGTTGTTCCGGCAATCAAGCCAGCATCGCTACTTGCCAATAAAGCCGTTGGTCTTATTGCAACACCCGCAACGATTACTCGTGAATACACACACGAGCTCATCAAAAACTTCTCTAGTAATAAAAGAGTTGAGCTTTTAGGTTCTACTCAGCTGGTGGATATGGCCGAAGATAAACTCCGAGGAGAGGCGATTAACCTTGAAGAGCTGCAGCAAATCCTTCAACCAATGATCAACACAATTGATGTGGCTGTTTTAGGGTGTACTCATTTCCCACTGATCAAATCAGAGATTCAGCAAGTGCTAGGTAAAAACGTGATGTTGATTGATTCAGGTAAGGCTATTGCTAAGCGGGTTCAAGATTTATTGGATTTAGAGAGCAGTACTGAAGAAGGGGGAGTGCGTGAGGCTTTTTGTAGTGCACTTCCTAAAAAAGAAAGTGCACTAAATAGTATGCTGAAGCGGTTAGGGTTTAGCTCAGCTCAGCTTCGTCCGTTTCTGGATGTTTAGGATCGTTTGCAACGCGTACTTTTAAAGTACGTTGCATGTAATCTTTATCGTTAAGTTCTGAAATAGCATGATTCACATCATTACTTGCCATAACAACAAATCCAAAACCTCTTCTTTTACCAGTACGTTTGTCTTTCATTAAACGTACAGCAAATACTTCACCATATTCAGAGAACAATTCACGTACATGTGATTCATTCGCTTTGTATGGAAGGTTACCCACATAAAGTGTTTTTGTTGAAGCCTTAGGTTCTGACTCTGATTTTGAGTTGGTGCTTGAAAAATTAACAACAAAAGCGGAAGCCAAGACACCAAGGATAAAGGTAATTGCAGGCGATATATCTACCTGAGAGAAAACAATGCCGCCCAATACAGCTAGCGCGACAATTAACAACATCGATTTTTTTGAGTTCATATCGGAATACTACATATTAATAAACGAAATATACGCATCTACCATTAACAAAATAGACACATGAATCTTACGTTCATGGCTTCCATTTTGCCAATGTATTGCTGTGATACGTCTCAAATGTTTAGTTTTTATTCGAAAAATGCGGATGTGGTGGCTTTTTAGGCGAACAAAACTTTTATTTAAAAAAGCTCTTGTGCTCTATATCGAACTCTCTATAATGCCGCCTCACCGACAAGGAGTGAGACGAAAGTCACGCTGCGAAATCGGTAGAGAATAAGAGTTTGAAAATAACCCTTGACTCTCTAAGTGGTGCAGGTATAGTACGCACCCCTAGCGACTGAGATGTAAGTCACAAAACGCTAGAGCTCTTTAACAATTTAAAC